>DDBE01000112.1:4529-14345 GCA_002332715.1 Flavobacteriales bacterium UBA2040 | reverse complement strand
AATTTATAACCATGAAGTACTTCTAGGAACACGTGTCGGTTGAATTTGACCTTGTTGGTAGTCGTATTATAAAGAATATCTCGCATAAAATTATCCAAACTTCGATTATCCTCTTCTTGTTGTTTTATTTTGGTATCGAGGTAAAAGGCGTAAATCAAACCTCTGCGATTCGGAAGTTTTTCCCATTCCATATCGGACCAAAAGTTTTCAGCGTTGATTTCTCCGTTCGGTTTAGTTTTCAATGTTGAATTATAATGCGGTTCAATAACATCTTCATTTATTTTAGCTATGAAATCTTCAAGACTAAGTATACCACTTCTAAGTAATAATTTATAAGCGAAGTAATCTGTGAAACCTTCGCTGAACCAGTATTCCATTTCTTCAGACTCGTTAACGATAGTTGAACCGACCCAATGATGAAAAAGTTCATGCGCAAAAAGCCAGTTTAATCTTTCGTTGGTGGTCATTAAATTATCTGAACAATAGGTCGCAAATGAATTGGTGAGTCCCCTTCCTTCACACGAATTCAAGCAATTGTTTTCGTTTGGACAATTTTCAAAGGTTTTAATTAAAGTTACAGTGGTCGATTCAGAATTGTTGTCCTTCCAGAAATCTCGTTGCTGCCCGACGATGCTGTATAAATCAGTTTGCAATCTATTTATGTCGACATTTTTCCAAGTTTCAGGAGTAGACAAGACTAGGTTGTTTTGATTCCAAAGTTTTTCATATAAATTCAATTTTCCGCCTAAGAATATCGAAGAAGAAAACTCGCTAAACTTGGCTTTGAACTTCTGCATTTTCTCAGTTCCAAAACTGTTTGTTATATCGTAACTGCCGAATTCCGATTTCCATAGGATTTGGATTTCCACACTTGGGTTGTCATCGGTGAAATTCGAATTGGGCATCATGAAGAGACTTTTCCCGAAAACATGAAAATAGTTGCTGTTGATGATTGGTCGAAAGGTATTTTTAGTCGTTACTTTTTCTTTGAAATCTTGGATAATTTCATAGCTGACCGTATATTTTTTGTTCGGTTTGCCTTTCAGCTTAATTTCATTTTCCCTTTTTAGAAACTCAACATTTGCCTTTGGAGAAATTTTGAGGTTTTTAACACTTTTGAACAAGTCTTTTTCACCCCAGCCTTCGTTGGTAAAGGCCAATTGTATTTCGCCATTCTCGTCCGCAGCCGTTTCAAATTGAACGAAAACGAAAGGTATTTCCGCTGTTAGATTGGGTTGAACTTCATAACTCAAAACGGTTGATTCGATTGAATCGCCTGTAATTTCTTTGGGGCCACCGCAAGCTGAAAGAATAAAAAGTAAAATGTATATTTTTTTCATGTTATAAAATTAAGTCATTTACCAAGAACTAACTGAATTTCAGTTACCACCTCAGCTTATCCAGCCACCGCCGATCTTAAAGATAGTGACTTTTAGTGATTTAAAATAAATTTATGAAAATTTATATAAAACTTTTCTGGAGCTTGTTCCTAATATGATAATTTCGCAATTCAATTACGTTTTATGAAGATTATTATTTGCTTAAGTGTCCTAATGTTTATTACCTCATTTAAACTATCCGCACAGGAAAAATATACCTTAAGTGGCACCATCAAAGATTCCACAACAGGAGAGACCTTAATTGGTGTGAAAATTCGACCTTTGGAATTGAGTGGAATTGGAGCAGTGTGCAACGAATACGGATTTTATTCACTCACTTTAGCGGCAGGAACGTATACGCTTTCTGCAAGTTACCCTACCTATGAAGAGTTTCAAAAAAAAGTCAACTTGAACGAAAATAAAATACTTAATATCAATCTCTCGGCCTCTGTGCAAGATTTGCTTGAAGTGGAGGTTTCGGCAATTAAAAAAGATGGAAATGTGACGGACGCGCAGATGGGTGTTGAGAAAATTGATATGAATGAAATCAATAAAATTCCGGTTATTTTTGGTGAAAAAGATATTGTTAAAACGCTTCAATTGTTACCAGGAGTGAAATCGGCTGGCGAGGGAAACTCTGGATTTTTCGTTCGTGGTGGTGCAGCTGATCAAAATTTGATATTATTGGATGAAGCTCCTGTTTATAATGCCTCTCATTTGTTGGGTTTCTTCTCCACATTCAATTCCGATGTAATAAAAACAGCTACGTTATATAAAGGCACACAGCCGGCTCAGTATGGTGGGCGATTGGCTTCTGTTTTGGATATTAAAATGAACGAGGGCAATTCAAAGCGTCTCGGCATGTCTGGTGGAATTGGTTTGATTGCTTCGCGATTGACGGTAGAAGCGCCGATTATAAAAGACAAAGGGTCGTTTTTGATTGCTGGACGAAGAACATACGCCGATTTGTTTTTGAAATTATCGAAAGACCAGAATTTAAGAGATACTAAGCTGTTTTTCTATGATTTGAATACCAAACTCAATTATAAGTTTGGTGAAAAAGATCGTGTATTTTTATCTGGTTATTTCGGAAGAGATGTTTTGGGATTAGCTGATTTCGGTATTTCATGGGGAAATGCAACAGGAACCGCTCGGTGGAATCATATTGTAAATAGTAAGTTGTTTTCTAATACCTCTTTTATTGTTTCAAACTATCAATATGATATATCAATTGCATCAGATGATGTTGAAATTAATATTGGTTCGACCCTTCAAGATTATAATCTAAAGCAAGAATTTCAATACTTCCCGAATTCAAGAAACAAGTGGACATTTGGTTTGAATGCAATTTATCACGGAGTTGTACCTGGCGAAGTTACGGGGAGCGAAAACTCAGGAGTAAACAATGAGAAACAACCGTCAAAACTTGGAATGGAAAATGCATTGTATGTGAGTAATGAATGGAGTATAAGTGAGAAATTCAATATTTTGTACGGCTTACGCGGAACATCATTTTCTGTGCTTGGTAATGGAGAAAATTCCTTCAGGTTCAATGAAGCAGGTGAAATAAAAGATACGACTGTGTATTCTCAAAATGAATTTACTAAGACCTACGTTAATGTTGAGCCTAGAATATTTATGAGTTATATCTATTCAAAAACAGCTTCTATCAAAGGAGGATATGCGAGAAATGTTCAAAATTTACATTTGATATCAAATACGGTCAGTACTTCACCAACGGATGTTTGGTTGCCTACAACTATCAATGTTAAACCAGAAATTTCAGATCAGGTGAGTTTAGGTTGGTTTAAAAACTTCAAACAGAATAAATACGAGTTCAGTTCTGAAATGTATTACAAATGGATGCAAAACCAAATTGACTACCGAAATGGTGCAAATACTCAGGCAAACGACCTTCTTGAAGGTGAATTATTGTATGGGGTTGGCAGAGCATACGGAATTGAATTTTTGTTGAAAAAGAAAACAGGGAAGTTCACAGGTTGGGTTGGCTACACACTCTCGAGAACCGAAAAAAAGATTGATCAGATAAACAGTAATGAATGGTATTTAGCACGACAGGACAGGTTACATGATCTTTCCGTAGTTGGTATTTATGATTTCAATAAGAAATGGACAGCTTCGGCAGCATTCGTATACTCCACAGGAAATGCAGTTACTTTTCCAACGGGTAAATACACAATTGACGAAGAAGTGGTGTTTGTTTACTCAAGCCGAAACGGTGATAGAATGCCGGATTACCATCGATTGGATTTGGCCTTAACCTACAACATAGCAAAGCATAAACGATTTGAAAGTAGCTGGAGTCTTTCTATTTATAATGCCTATGCCCGCAGAAACGCTTATTTAATTGAATTTGAGGAAAATCCGAATGACGCAAACAAAACACAGGTGGTGCAAACAACATTGTTTAGAATTGTACCAACTGTTACATACAACTTTAAATTTTAAGTCATGAATAAAGTATTAATCTTAACTGCCCTGTTTCTAATCGGAACAGTTTCTTGTACAAAAGTCATAGACTTGGAATTGAAAGAAAGTGATTCTCAGATTGTTTTAAAAGGTGAAGTGAACAGTGGCGAATTGATTCATTCATTAAGCATCACGAAATCTATTGCTTTTAACCAAGACAATGTTTTTCCTGGCTTAACTGGAGCAACGGTAACACTGACCGACAACCAGGGTAATTCAGAAACTTTAGTTGACTTAGGGGATGGAAATTATAAAACAGTAAACTTTCTAGCAGCGGCGGGAAGAACTTATACTTTTAACGTAGTTGCGGAAGGGGAGACGTTCGTTTCATCTTCCACTATACCAGCTTTAGTTCCATTACTTGGAATTGATTTTATACCTTCAAGTTTTTTCGGTAGTACAGGGAATATAATTGTACCTAAGTTTCTTGATCCTGCAGGGATTAAAAATTCGTATATTTTTTATTATTATAATGCGGATAGTTTAGACCAGAATTCAGGATATATTTTTGCAAATGACAATTTTGCAGATGGTCAATTAAATCAGCAACCATTTTTCGGTAATTGGTCTCCAGAATCTGGTGACTCCGTTATTTACGAAATGTATGGAATCGACACTCCCGTTTTTGTATATTATTTTTCGTTTGAACAAAACACAAGTGGAAACAGCGGAGCACCTGCAAATCCAGTTAGTAATTGGTCCAACAATGCCCTGGGGTATTTTACGGCTCAAAATTTTCAATCTTTTTCAGCCTTAGTTCCGTAACTTATTTTTATCCAAATTGATGTATACATGATAAATAAGAGGAAAGTGGTAAGTTATCCTAGCAATCATCTTATCGTAACCAAAAGACAAAAATTTTAGCGACTTAATTAAAAAAGTAGGGCATATTGAATCTCAAACGGTTTACAAATAATGATTAATAAATATTCAACTTTGAAGAAATGACTGTTAAAATTTGGAAAATATTGATTGTTTTATTTGTATTCTTGATTTCTATAAATTCAGATGCACAAAACAGTTTTCTATTAAGCGGTTTCGTAAAGGACATAAATACAGGAGAAAATATACCTGGTGTCTCAATTTATGAAGAAAGCACCAAAACTGGCGCAATAACAGATATAAATGGATATTATTCAATAAAACTTAATAAAGGGGAGTACACACTGACATATAGATTTATAGGTTATGAAAAGCTTTCTAAAATAATCAATATTGCCGGGGATATTAAACAGAATATTGTATTGACTCCATCTTTTATTCAATTAAAAGAAGTTGCGGTAACTGCGGAAAAACAGGATAAAAATGTTACTTCAACCGAAATGAGTATTGAAAAACTAAATATTGAACAAATTAAGAGAATTCCCATAGTAATGGGAGAAACAGATATTTTTAAGACAATACAAATGCTTCCTGGAATAAATAGTGTTGCCGAAGGGCGGGCTGGCTTTATTGTTAGGGGTGGTGGACTTGATCAGAATTTGATCTTAATGGATGAAATGCCTCTCTTTTATGCTTCACATCAAAGGGGGTTGTATTCAGTTTTTAATGCCGCTGCCGTAGGTGAATTGACAGTGTACAAAGGTGGGGTTCCTGCTCGTTTTGGAGGAAGAAGTTCTGCTGTATTAGATGTTAGAATGACTGATGGAAATTTTAAAAATAGTTCAGGGGAAATCAGCCTAGGCCTTATAACTTCTAAGTTTTCGTTAGAAACGCCCATCGTAAAAGATAAACTTTCTTTTTTTCTGTCTGGAAGAAGCACTCGCGTTGGCTTTGGTTATTGGTCTGACAAAATTAGCGGCAACTCAGACCCCAATGGCAAGGGAGGGAAAGGCGGGTCTACTAGTGGTTTAACTTTCTTCCAGCCTGAAGAAAGATGGTATGATTATAATGCCAAATTAATCTGGAAAATGAACGATAAAAATCGCTTAACTTTTTCTGGATATTACGGAAAAGATTTTGCCTTTACCGAAGCGGGGCTGACGAATTGGGGTAATCAGGCAGGTCATTTAAAGTGGTCACATACATTCAATAAAAAACTTATTTCTAACACCTCCTTAATAACGAGTCGTTATAACACTTTCGGAGATGGCGGTCAATACCAGTTTTATTCTGGAATTGGAACTTATACTCTTAAACATAATTTCACCTATTTTACTTCTAAAGATGCGACTTGGCGGTTTGGTTTGCAAGGCGAATATCAGGATTTTAATCATGGCTCTTTAGTAGATGTAACTCAAGGAAATGCTGGCAAGTTTATGCCACCGATGCAAGGCTTGGAAAGTGCCTTATTTTCGGAATATGAAAGAACTTTTAAAGAAAAATTTGCTGTTCATTTAGGTTTAAGGTTATCTATGTATAATCGTTTAGGAATGGGCCATACCACTGTTTTTGATGAAGCTTCAAACGAAGAAATAAGTCGAACAGAGTATTCGAGATATACTGATGTCATGGCTACATATATCAATCCTGAACCGAGAGCTTCAGTAACTTACATGATAAATAAGTTGAATTCAATCAAAGCCTCATATAATCGAAATGCCCAATACTTAAGATTAATGACACTTGGCTCTGATATTACGTGGTACGATATCTGGATGCCCTCTACTGAAAATATTGCTCCTCTGTTAACGGACCAAGTTGCAATAGGTTATTTTAGAAATATTTTTAGAAATAAAATTGAGTTATCAACTGAAGTGTATTACAAATACCAAAATGGTGTTTCCGATTTTGAAGATGGTTTGCACAACTATTTAGTAAATAACTTGGAGGCCTATGTGGCTCAAGGAATAGGTAGGTCTTATGGATTTGAAATTTCCGTTGAAAAGCCAAAAGGTGATTTTACCGGAAGAATAAGTTATAATTTAGGTGAATCTTTGTGGGAAATTGATGAGGTAAATCAAGGTCGCCCATATCATAATATGTTCGACATCACACACAGTTTAAATTCACAATTCAGTTATAATGCTTCAAAAGTGAAAGGGCTTAAAGATTTTACTTTTTCCTTGAATTTTGTTTATTACACAGGTCGTCCAGTAACTTTGCCTGAAAGCTATTACTATATTGGTAATGTTGCCATGCCATATTGGGAGGCAAGGAATCAATATCGTTTGCCGGATTATCACAGAATGGATATAGGAATTAAATATGAACCTGAATATCTTAACTTTAAAACTAAAAAGAACAATCGTAAATTTCAACCAAGTTTGGATATTTCACTTTACAATATTTACAATAGAAGAAATATTTTCACTATTGATATGATCAACAATGGATCAGGAAAAGGCGGGGCTAATCCTTCGAGTGTTTTTTCTGCTCAAGGCAGAAGCACCTTTGGATTTGTACCTAGTTTCCAGTTTAACTTAATGTTTTAAATTATGAAGAAGTTCTTAATAGCCATTGCAATCATATTCATATCAGTAACCAGTTCTTGCAGGAAAGGTTTGCAGGAAGAGTTATTACCAATGGATTTAATCGTAAATAACATTGGGACTATTACCGTAATTGATGCTAAAATAGAGGCGGACAGTGCTGTTTGGGTTCAAATATCCTATTCAGAAGATATCAACGCTGCATTTACACCAAGTCCGAATTATGAAACAAATGCAATAATCAGAATTAGCGATGGAGTTTCCTCGGAGCAACTCACTTACATAAATAAGGGAGTTTACAAGGGAAGTTCAATTTTAGGGCAAGTAGGCAAAACTTATGTTATTACTATTGATATTAATGGTAAGGTTTACAATGCTAATTCGACCATGTTTCCACCTGCTACATTGAAAGATATAACATTAACTCCCTATCAGGTGGTTGACAAAGACGGTATAAGCTATACAGTTTATTCTGAAAGCTGGATAGTTAATGACCCGTCAGCCACACGAAATCGATACTTATTTGAATGGTGGACGAATGGCGTACGTAACGAAAACATGGATTGGGCTATTGATGACGATCGAGTTGTGAATGCAAATGAGGGTCTATTACTAGGTAATATTACAAGAGATATTTTTGAAGGTGAAATAACAACTTTTCGGGTTGCGGAAATAGATAAGCCCACATACGATTATTTCAATATGTATGAAAAGATTAATAGAGGAATTGCCAGTGCAGGAGATCAAACACCCTACAATCCGATTTCAAGTTTTGGTCCTGGTACAATCGGGAATTTTAGAGCTGTGGCGTTTTCATCTTATATTGTTGAGCCATAGCAGAGAGGGTGGTTTTAGAAATATCAAAAACAATTATTTATTACCAATTGCATTTTCTTTTCACGGCTCGGTGGTGTGGAAATTTTGTAGAGAAAAAGACATATAAAAATACTCATATCCACTTGTAGGAATTATGGCTGGTTCTGTGCTTCTTTGGAAAATCCTTCCATCTTTTCCTGCTCATTTGAAAACAGCCGCACAATCCTGCTTCGCGCATAGCGTTAACCTAGACTAGTTTATCTATCAAATAGGCATTCCTTCGAGATTGGCTAAAGCTAAATTAAGGCAGCGATGCCCGCAAAATCTCCGTCTTTAAATTGACGAAGCGGTTAACCAGAATTTTTTATTTAAATTAGCCATACTTTAAAAATTCCCTATGCGACAATTACTTACCTTGGTTTTAGGTTTTTTCTCTACATTTTCTAACGCTCAATATTGCACTTCAGGGGGACCTTCATCGACAAATGATTCTAATATTGAGTCCGTTTCGCTAGTGGGTGATGCAAGTTCTATTGTGCTTTCATCCAATTGCCCTGCTCAGACTGGAATTCAAAATTTAACTATACTTAGTGCATCTCTAAACGCTGGATCAAATTACACCTTCGATGTCACCTTCGGAACCTGTGGAGGAAACTATGCTTGTGCTGGTGAGGCTTGGATAGATTTTAACGGTGATGGAAACTTCGATCCTTCAGAATCAATTGGAACATGGTCTGGAACACCGCCGGCAGCTGCGGTAAATATGAATTTTAATGTACCAGCTGGACTTACAAATGGAAACACCCGAATGCGAGTTTCACAGCAAGAGGGGGGAAGTATTCCTTTAGATCCTTGTGCAGCTTTTCAATGGGGAAATGTCATTGATTTTGGAATAACATTAACCGGTGGGATCGACTGTTCAGCTTATATTGGCGACGATATGGCCGATGCTGTTCAAATTTCATCACTGCCTTTTATTGATACAAACGATAATTCATTTTGTTATTCCAACAAAAATTTGGTGTATAGTTCCCCCGATATTTTTTACCGAATTCTTCCTATTGCAAACGTGGGTTCTGTGACTGCAACACTCTGTGGGTCAAGTTATGATACCTTTATAAGTGCCATAAAATCCGATGGAACCGTTTTGGCCTTTAACGATGATGACGCTAATTGCGGTAATCAATCTACCATAACATTTACGCCTGCAGCTAATGATACTATTTTTATTGTTGTTGAAGGATGGGGAAATGCAAGCGGTCAATTTATTTTAAATGTGACTTCCAGCTTGGTTGGACTGAACGAATTAAAGGGCGACCGTTTTGTTGTTTTTCCAAAT
The DNA here is from genome assembly GCA_002332715.1 of Flavobacteriales bacterium UBA2040. Classification (GTDB taxonomy): domain Bacteria; phylum Bacteroidota; class Bacteroidia; order Flavobacteriales_D; family Crocinitomicaceae; genus UBA2040. Next base: position 4,950 of record DDBE01000112.1, on the reverse strand, counting down.
CCTACCAAAAACGAAATTAGAATAGATTATTTTTCTGGGAACATTGGTATATACGATGTCCTAGGAAAAAAAGTGCTTTCAAAACAAGTCAATACAAATGAAATGATTGATGTATCTGATTTAAAATCTGGCGCATACACAATTCAATTGCAGCGTGAAGGAAATCACTACATGAAAAAACTAATTGTTCAATAATGAAATTTTGGCTGATATTTCTATTTCTAACTTGGGCGTTTATTTCCATTGCGAGTCCGTATGTTCAGAAGGCAGAGTTTGGAGGGTCTGCTCGACACAGATCTACTGCATTCGCTATCGGAAATTCAGGTTATATTGGTTTGGGTCATATTAATTCAGGAGTTGACGTGGAGTACGAAGACTTCTGGCGTTACGATCCAGCTTCGAATTCTTGGACACAAATTGC
>DDBE01000112.1:668-4205 GCA_002332715.1 Flavobacteriales bacterium UBA2040 | reverse complement strand
GGCACAGGACGACGAGAGGATGGTACCTACTCAGTCAAATTTCATGCATACGATCCTACGACAAATTCTTGGACCCCAACTGCGGATTTTATTGGTTTGGCCAGGAGAGGTGCTGTCGGTTTCGCCATAAATGGAAAGGGATACGTTGGCACAGGTCAGGTCACAACAGGATACACCGTTACTTTCTATGAATACAACCCCAGTTTAGATCAATGGTCGCAAAAAGCCAATTTTATAGGAACACCAAGAACCTCAGCAGTAGGTTTTTCGATTGGAAATTACGGGTACCTAGGAACGGGTGAAACTTCAGGACCTTCAACCAATGATTTTTATCAATACGATCCATCAACTAATGGTTGGTCACAAAAAGCAAATATTGGTGCATTTGGTCGACAAGAAGCCGTAGGATTTGCATTAAATGGCTTGGGATATATTGGTACTGGTGATGATTTTTCCAGTGGAAATAATTTTAAAGACATGTGGGCCTATAGCCCAGCAACAAATCTATGGCTGCCGAGACATGAATTTGCAGGTACAGCGAGGAGATATTTAGTCGCCTTTACTATAGGGCCAAAAGCTTATTTAGGCACTGGAACAAATGGAACGAATTTCAAAGATTTCTGGATGTATAATCCGGCTTTGTCTGATTTAGAAGATTTATTGAAAAAGATTGATTTAAAACTTTATCCAAATCCTGCAGTTGAAAATTTAACCATTGATTTATCGGATTTACCCAGCGGAATTGAAAGAGATAAGATCAAATTCAGTCTGTTCTCCATGGACGGAAAGTCGAACAAGAAATATCAATTTGAAGAAAAGGTATTAAAAATTGAGGTTTCTGAATTTCCTTCAGGAAGCTATGTGTATCGTTTTACCTATGAAGGGCAAAGTTTGCGTTCTGGAAAACTAACATTGAAACACAAGTCATGAAAATAATATTGGTTTTCTTCCTTACTTTTTTTGCCGCATCTGATTTAGTGGCAAGTGAGTGGTCACAGAAAGCTAACTTCGCAGGACAAGGTCGACATAGAGGAGTTGGGATTTCTATTGGTCAAAAAGGATATATAGGAACAGGACACCACAACGGCAATGGAACTAATATTTCGTACGATGATTGGTGGGAATTTGATCCGAGTACTAATTCTTGGACTCAAAAAGCAAATGTACCCACAGCAACCTACGGATCAATAGCTTGGGGTAATTCAACCAAAGGATATGTAGGCGCAGGTTTTGTTCCAGGTGGTGTTTATCATGAATTTGACCCAGTTACAAATACCTGGTCAAACACTTCATCTTGTCCCATTTCTGCTACAAACTTAGATTGTTTTATGGTGGGTGAAAAAGGCTATGTACTCAGTACCAATGGAATGGCGGAATACAACCCAAGCAATGATATGTGGACGATAAAGCCACCTTGCCCCACTAATATTAGCACTTGGTCCTGTGCTTTTGAAACAGCTTCTAGCGGATTTATAAAGTCGAATTCCAATTTATATGAGTACAAACCGTCGAACAATTCGTGGGCGCTTCGGGCTAATTTTCCAGGACTTATGACAAGCGGTGGAACTGCATTTTCCGTTCAAGGTAAAGGATATATCGTTTGTGGTTATTCTGGCGGATTGGGAAATGTGACAAGTGAAATTTGGGAATTTAATCCTGGTAGCAACACATGGATGGCCATGGATGATTTTCCCGGCACGAGCCGAAGATTTCATGTTTCCTTCACAATCGGCAACAAAGGTTTTGTGGGAACAGGCACAAATGGAACGAATTTTAATGATTTTTGGCAATTTTCGTATGACCCTTTAGGCGCAGAGGAATTTATGTTGACAAATACCAATGTTAAGGTATTTCCGAATCCTATAAGTGACGACTTTACTTTTTCAATAGATGCTGAAGGAAATTTGAATATGAAAGAATATGAAATTCAAATTCGATCTATCGATGGAAAGTTAATTCAGAAAAGAAAAACAAGTTCCGTTATGACGAATTTCAACCGAAATGGAGAAAAGTCAGGTGTATATTTCTATTCAATTGTAAAGAATGACGAAACGATGTTCACTGGAAAATTGATATTTAAGTAATTATGAAGCATATTGTCTACCTATTTCTTGTACTTAGTCCTTTCGTTGCACAGAGTCAAACTCAAAATTTCTGGACAAAAAAGAATGATTTTACAGGTTTGAAAAGGACTAGAGCCGCTTCATTTGTCGTTGAAAATCACGGATATGTTAGTGGTGGCGTCGATACTTCTGAAACCGTTTTAAATGATTTGTGGCAATACGATCCAGTTATGGATACGTGGGCGCAAATGGCGAGTTTACCAGGATCCGTTCGACGAGATGCAATTGCTTTCTCCATTGGAACAAAAGGATATTTAGGCACAGGAATTGACAGTTCTGAAGCCCAAAGCGGCAATACTTTGGCCGATTTTTACGAGTACAATCCAACAACGAATACTTGGACGCAAAAAAGTGATTTTCCTGGCTTCGGTGGACAAGGAATTTACTTCGCAACAGGCTTCAATATAGACAGCAAAGGATATCTCTGTGGAGGAAAAATAGGTCCAAATAATTATTCTAGTCAACTTTGGGAATACAAACCCAGCAACGATAGTTGGACGCTTCGTGCACCATTTCCGGGGGGAGTGAGGTATCAATTGTGTTCGTTCGTCATTGGTTACAACGCTTTTGTTGGACTTGGAACCGATCAAGATATTTATCGAAAAGACATATGGCGTTATTCTGCTGGTACCAATCAGTGGTCGCAATGTGCTGATTTACCAGGTGCCGAAAGAGGCGGAACAGCAACTTTTGTAATTGGACTTCGTGGATTCGTTTGTGGCGGAACCAACGGCGGATTTTTAGACGATACGTGGGAATATAATCCGTTTTCAAACAGTTGGTCCGTGCGTGCTCCATTTGGAGGAAGCGAACGTAAAAATGCAATATTCTTCGCTCTCAACAACAAAGGGTATGTTGGAACGGGATCAGGATTCTCTGGCAAAAAAGAAAGTATTCATGAGTACACGCCCTACGAAAGCGTATTCTTAGAAATAAAGGAAAAGACGAATGTGGACTTCTCCATATTTCCTAATCCAGCTAGTTCGTATTTCACAGTTACGGGAAAATACTCAGGAAGGGCATCTATTGACGTCGTGTCACTTTCAGGAAAAGTTGTCCTAAAAAAGGAAGTTGAGATGAATGAAAAAGTCGCACTCGATAAAAGCCAAGTCCAGTCAGGAATCTATCTCATATTTTTGAAAAACGAAAAGGATGAGGTCATTGGAACGCATAAAATAAATATACTGTAGCATGAAGAGTATTACTTTTTTAGTTGTGAGTTTGATGTTATCGGCGAATTCCTTTTCACAAGATTTTTGGTATGCTGTTGATTCTGTGAATGGTCCCGGACGCTCAGTTGCGGCGAGTTTCATGTGTTTGAAACAAGGTTGGGTTGTGTCTGGGTTAAACGACACAGGATTTAAACGAAAAATGTATTCTTATAATCCCGTTCAAAATGATTGGGACGACGAAC
>DDBE01000112.1:0-329 GCA_002332715.1 Flavobacteriales bacterium UBA2040 | reverse complement strand
CTTTTGAATAAAGGCTATGTTTGTTTAGGTCAAGGGGATTTTACACCTTATTCTTCGGATCTTTGGGAATACGACCCAACTACAGAAGCTTGGTCTCAAAAGTCTGATTTTATTGGTGATCCGCGAACACAAGCTGTTGGGTTTACAATAAATGATGTAGCATTCGTTGGCACAGGACTTGCCGCTTCGGGATTGAAAAAAGACTTTTTTAAATACGATCCCACAACAAATACATGGACACAAATTGCTGATTTTGGCGGAACAGCCAGACGACAAGCTACTGCGTTTACTATTGGAGCAGATGGATATGTTGGTACAGGTGATGACGG
>DDBE01000144.1:2865-7470 GCA_002332715.1 Flavobacteriales bacterium UBA2040 | reverse complement strand
CAAATTGGTGTATTTCGAACACGGTCTTTCCCGAATTCATCCATAAAACCTTCCGTCACTTTGAAAACACCACCATAATCAGCAATGTCTTGACCCATGATGATCAAATCTTTGTGCTTTCTCATGGACAAGCGCAATCCATCTTGAACTGCATCAATCAGCCGCATTTCTCTTGTGCTTCCCGTTCCTTCAACAATCGCATTCAAATTATTCGCAAACAAGTCGGCTACTTCATCTTCGGTATTCGGCGTAATATTAGGCTCTGCGTAGGCTATATCCAATTCATCTTGGATTTCCTTGCGCAGCTCTTCTTTAATTTCTTCAACGTTGGCTTCCTTCAACAATCCCAATTCCGACAAGTAAATTTCGAAGTTGGTTACCGGATCGAATTGCTCCCATTCATCTTGAAGTCCTTCAGGGTAATACTTTGTTCCTGAAGCTTCCTCGTGGCCACGCATTCTAAACGTTACACATTCCAATAAAACAGGACGTGAATTTTCGCGAATATCCTCCGCCAAACGACGAACAGTTGTGATTACTTCGAGGATATTATTTCCATCCACTTTTTCAGCATGCATACCATAACCGATTCCTTTGTCGATGAATTGCTTGCAACGGAATTGCTCCTTGCTGGGCGTGGAAAGTCCCCATTGGTTGTTCTCAACGGCAAATATTACAGGCAAATCCCATACAGTTGCCACATTTATTGATTCATGAAAATCTCCCTCTGATGCTCCACCATCACCCGTAAAAACGATAGTTGCTTTCTTGTCTTTTCTGACTTTATTCGCCAAAGCAATACCATCTGCGATCCCCATTTGTGGACCGAGGTGAGAAATCATTCCGACAATTTTATATTCTTGTGTTCCAAAGTGAAACGAGCGGTCTCTGCCTTTTGTAAATCCTAAAGTTTTTCCTTGAAATTGGGCAAACAATCTACTCAAAGGCACATTTCTTGAGGTGAATATTCCCAAGTTTCGGTGCATGGGAAGAATATATTCGTCTTCGCCCATTGCGTATCCAACACCTACTGAAATCCCTTCCTGTCCCCAACCTGAGAACCATTTTGAAATCTTACCCTGACGGAGAAGAATCATCATTTTTTCTTCTATCAAACGAGGTAAAAGTATCTTACGATAAATTTCGAGTAATTCAGTATCATCAAATCCTTCTCGGTTATATTTGATTTTTCTTTCTTGAATTGTTTCCATGGGAATTATTTGCGTAACAAAAATAGGAGAAAATTAGGTTTTAAGGATGATAAATTGGTGACAAAAAATAGGGACGAAAAAATTTTCGTCCCTATATGAAATATTAATAATCGAAATTCGTTAAACCAATCCTTGATCAATCATAGAATCGGCAACTTTAACGAAACCAGCGATATTCGCTCCGCTTACATAGTTAATGTTCCCATTTTCATCTTTTCCGTATTTAACACAAGCATCGTGAATAGAAACCATGATTCCGTGCAATTTAGCATCCACTTCTTCCGCTGTCCAAGACAAACGCAAAGAGTTTTGTGACATTTCCAATCCTGACGTTGCTACTCCTCCGGCGTTAGAAGCTTTTCCTGGAGCAAAAAGAATTTGCGCTGCTTGGAATGCCTCCACCGCTTCTGGTGTACAAGGCATATTTGCACCTTCAGCTACACACATAACACCGTTTGCCAACAAAGTTTTCGCTTCTTCTCCGTTCAATTCATTCTGCGTAGCGCAAGGAAGCGCAATATCAACTTTCTCTCCCCAAGGACGCTCGCCTTCGTGGAAAATAAAACCTTCGAATTTATCGGCAATTTCTTGAATACGTCCTCTACGAACATTTTTCAAATCTTTCAAGAAATCCAAATGCTCCGTATGGAATCCGTTCTCTGCAGAAACGTATCCCGAAGAATCTGAAACTGTAATTACTTTACCTCCATAATGCAATACTTTCTCGATCGCATATTGAGCAACATTACCTGAACCAGAAACAGCAACCGTTTTTCCGTTGAAATCTTGTTTTTTAGTCGCTAACATCTCTTTTGTGAAATAAACAGTTCCATATCCTGTCGCTTCGGGACGGATTAAAGAACCGCCCCAATTTCTGCCTTTTCCGGTAAGTACTCCAGTAAATTCGTTACGAATACGTTTGTATTGACCAAACATATATCCAATCTCACGCCCACCAACACCGATATCTCCGGCAGGAACATCTGTATCAGCGCCAATATGACGAGAAAGCTCTGTCATAAAGGATTGACAAAATTTCATTACTTCTTTATCCGATTTTCCTTTTGGATCAAAATCAGAACCACCTTTACCACCTCCCATTGGAAGTGTCGTCAAAGAGTTTTTAAAGATTTGTTCGAATCCTAAAAATTTCAAAATCGACAAATTCACCGATGGGTGAAAACGTAAACCTCCTTTGTACGGTCCAATTGCAGAGTTAAATTCTACTCTATAACCTCGGTTTACTTGCATATCTCCTTTATCGTCCAACCAAGGGACACGGAAAATAATTGTTCTTTCTGGCTCTACAATTCTTTCAAGGATTTTGTTTTCCTGATACTTAGGATGATTTTGGATAAAAGGAATAACTGTCTCAGCTACTTCATGTACTGCTTGTAAAAATTCAGTTTCATGACCATTTCTGGCTTTGACCTTGTCCATGAAAGCATCAATTTGTGCTTGATATTTGCTCATTATCTATAAAGGTTTAAAATCGAGGGACAAATGTAATTAATTTTCATTCCCTCCGACCGCTGAATAGAGTAAATTACACTGACAAAAACTTGTTGGATTATAATAGTTAGAATCTATTGTAGAATTTCTAAACAAAAAAGACAACCCTCGTATTATTTTTTCGTCATCTTTGTATCTAAGATTAAATTAAAATTATGAAAATAGCAAATAGACTATTCGTCACTGCAATTGTATCTATCGTTTGCTTTTCGTACACACATAGCCAAGGCCAAGCCAATGTTCTATGTTTAGGAGAAGACACTACGGTTTGTGCAGGTCAACCAGTTGTTATTACTAACTGCCCGCCATCTGGAGGAAGTTCATCTGGGAACACCTTGAATTTACCGAATCCAACCACCGTAAGTTTATTTGATGATTCATGGAGTGCTGCTATTCCAATGGGATTCACATTTAATTTTTATGGCAACAATTATACTTCATGTTTAATTGGTTCTAATGGTCTTGTATCTTTTAATTTAGCTAGTGCTGGAGGATATTGCCCATGGAGTTTGAATGGAACTGCACTTCCAACAACTACTGTTGCTGGAGGATTGAACGCAGCCATGGGTTGTTACCAAGACTTGAACCCAAGTAATTTTAATTCAGGACCTGTTCAGTACCAAACTATAGGAACGGCACCGAATAGAATTTTCGTTGTTTTATATAAAGGTGTAACAGGATTTTCTTGTACGTCAAGTTGTAATTATTCTGCGTTCTTATTCTTTGAAGGAACCAATAATATCGAATATCACATCGGCACCAAAGTAGTCTGTGCCTGGAATAGCAACAGAGCTATACAAGGTACAATGAATGCAGCTGGAACTTTAGCTCATATAACACCTGGAAGAAATAATTCAGTTTGGACTGCCACTTCTGATGGTAAATTGTTTACACCAACAACACCTGCAATCACAACGGCTTATGCTATCTCTACTATTCCATACGTGGCAGTTACTTCGGGTGGCACTTCTACCCCGATTATCTGGCAAAACACTTTGAATCAGACTTTCCCATACAACGGAACTACTAATTCTTTAACAGTTACAACACCTCCACCTGGAACAACAGGATACTATTTAGTTGGTACTGCTTGCGGTGCTTCAATTGGAGCAGTGTCTGATACAACTTGGATTACAAGAGTGAATGCAACTGTTACAGCAAGTTCTATTTCAGACACATGTTCGGCTAGTCTTGGCACCTTAACTGCAACTCCAGGAGCTGGCGCTGCACCATATGTATACTCATGGTCAGGTTTGACTGCAACTACTGCAACTGTAAATAATGTCTTAACAGGTTCTTACCTCGTTACAATGACAGATAATGCGGGTTGTAACGCAACGGCTACTGTGTTGGTTTCAAATGTTTCAGTTGTTTCTTCGGGATCTATGACGGTGGTAAGTTGTCCGGGAGGTGCAGACGGTACCGCTACAGCGACAATGAATCCCTCAGGCTCAGTTACAACTTATTTATGGGATGATGCTATGGCACAGACAACACAAACCGCTACAGGATTGACAGCAGGAACATATACTTGTGTCATTACAGATGGTTCATGTGTTGATATAGTGACAGTTGTTGTTACAGAAATACCAGCTATGCAGGCAACAGTTATCAACCTTCAGGATGTGAATTGTCATGCTTCGAATACGGGTGTCATTTCCTTAAATGTTATCAACGGAACTGCTCCGTATAATTATGTATGGACGGGGTCAATTTCAACAGCATCTAGTGCTACTGATTTATATGTTGGTCCGCACACAGTTACTATAACCGATTTCAATAGTTGTGTTATCACTGTTGATACCATTCTTAGTGAGCCACCTGCTTTGATCATTGATAGTATTTCACTAGATTCAATGATTTGTTCAGAGTCCAGCATTAT
>DDBE01000144.1:0-2519 GCA_002332715.1 Flavobacteriales bacterium UBA2040 | reverse complement strand
GAAAACGGCGTTCAATTTTCAAACAATCAATATGTATCAGTTGACCCAGTGAACTCTGGAACGACATATACTGTAGTTCTCGGAGAAATTTGCGGTAGTCCAACGGATACGGATTCATTATTGATTACCTTTCCTCAGGACATTATACCAAGTTCAAATCCAATCCCTTTTCAAGCTTGTGCTCCAGACACCTTTACGTTTGTGAATACTTCAGTCAATGGCGCCGATATTATGTCAACGGTATATGATTTCAGTAATGGTGTTACACAAATAGTTTCTGGAATGGACACTGTCCTTCAAGATTTCCAAATTGCTGGAATGTATGATTTAACGATGACAGTTACTTCAAATTACGGATGCATTTACACCGGAACCTTCCCAGGCATAGTTTCAGCATTACAAAGACCAACAGCTAAATTTAGCATGACAACAAATCCGACGACAATATTTGAAACAGAAATTGGAATGATAGATCAATCAATCGGTGCCGCGCAATGGTATTGGGTTGCTCCTGAAACACTTGAAGGAACTTCAACTGAACAAAACCCAAGATTTAACTTCCCACAGAAGGAAGGAAATTACGCCATTTTCTTGATGGTAACATCTCCTCAAGGTTGTACAGACACAACGCGAAATTTCATTGAAGTTCAAAATGACTTTGTATTATACGCAGCAAACACATTTACGCCAGATGGTGACCAATTCAACCAAAACTGGCGTGTTGTAACTGATGGTTTAGATCCAAGTGATTTTGAACTAGAAGTATTCAACCGTTGGGGGCAAGTTATTTGGCTTTCGAAAGATCCACTTGCAGAGTGGGACGGAACATATGCCGGGAAAATTGTACCAGATGGGATTTACAACTGGAAATTACGAACCAAAAAAACAGGTACAGACGAGCCTAGAATATTCACCGGAAGTGTTATGATCATGCGCTAACCTATATTTTATTCAAAAACCAAAAAAGGAGGTCCATTACGGATCTCCTTTTTTTTGGGCACGCCATTTGTATCATTCTAGCTATATTTGAAAAAATGAAGAAAATGAAGAAAATTTTTATAATATCTGGAATCATTGCAACAAGCTTCGTTTCTTGTGATGTTTTGAACGAAGCAACGAACGTAATACTAACTAACGATGGATCAACTAACACGCCAGCACTTTCCAATTCTGAGGTTATTTCTGGATTAAAAGAAGCGTTGAGTGTTGGAATTAAAAACTCTGTGAATTTAACCTCAGTGACAGACGGTTTTTTAGGAAACACTGAAATTCGTTTGCCCTTCCCTCCTGACGCTATTAAAGTGAAAGAAAAAGCTATCGACTTGGGATTGCAAGGCCAAGTAGATAAAATTGAAACCACTTTGAACCGTGCGGCGGAAGAAGCTACGAAAGAAGCAATGCCAATTTTCATCAACGCAATTACGAACATGAGTGTTTCTGACGGATTTGCCATTTTAAAAGGAGGAAACGGAGCAGCAACACAATTCTTAAAGGACAATACATCTGCTCAATTGATGACAGCTTTTGCACCAAAAGTTCAAGAAGCAATCGAAAGAGTAAAGTTGACGGAATACTGGAATCCAGTTGCGGCGAAATACAATACAGCGATGACTTTGACTGGAGGTGAAAAAGTAGAAACGGACCTGAATGCATTTGTTACTCAACGTGCTATCGACGGACTATTTACAATGGTTGAAAAAGAAGAAAATAAAATTCGTTTGAACCCTGCAGCGCGCGTTACAGATTTATTGGCCAAAGTTTTTGGAAGTGTTAAACCATAAAAAAATGGCATTTGAATCTACTGAATTAGTATTAAATAAAAACGGACAAGTCTATCATTTAGGTTTGTCGGCAGAAGATATTTCTGATAAAATCATATTAGTGGGTGACCAAAACCGTGTGGGATTGGTCACCTCTTTTTTTGATACTATAGAGCACAAATCTCAGCACCGAGAATTCGTTTGTCACACTGGACTATACAAGGGCAAACGATTGACCGTTTTGTCTACTGGAATTGGGACAGACAACATCGACATCGTTGTAAACGAATTGGATATACTCGCCAATATAGATTTGAAATCGAAGCAGATAATTTCAGACCGAAAATCGTTGGAAATGGTTCGCATAGGTACATGTGGAATACTGCAATCCGATATTCCGATTCATCAGTACATTCTAAGTTCACACTCCCTTGGTTTAGACAATGTAGCGCACTATTATTCCATAGAGTTTACCGAACACGAATCCGAACTTCTTCGAGAAATTGTTGATTTCGTTCCTTTTCCTGATAAAATTGAACCCTATTTGATCTCGGCCAATCATACCTTAACAAGTCGTTTTCATTCAAAATTGACCAAGAAAGGAATTACGCTTACCGCAAGTGGGTTTTACGGTCCGCAAGGCAGAAGCATTCGATTACCACTTAAAAACCAATGGAGAGAATCATTAGAAGATTGCTCCTTTCAAGATATTCCCGTGATGAATTTCGAGATGGAAAGCTCGGCACTATTTGCTTTGGG
>DDBE01000004.1 GCA_002332715.1 Flavobacteriales bacterium UBA2040 | reverse complement strand
TAAGTGCAATCGTGGTTGGAGTTGCTATGGCGATTGGTCTAAATTAACTAGTCGACCCGAATATTAAAACTCCTTAATTAACCCATATTTTTTACGTTGATACAAAACATTTCGACTTCCAACCGACTGCAGATAATAGCAAATTCTAGGTCCAAGTACTCCATAATAGGTAGAACCAATGACACTTTCATTGAAAATAGCCGAATAAAAACAACTCGCCGCTAAGTACGAACCTTTGTAGCTTGGATGGGCACCGTCTTTAACATAGAGATTCACATCAGGTCGTTTTCTGCGTGAGTCGCGCCATGCCATACCAACCGGCACGACCCCAAAACGATATTTTTTTTTCAAGTCCAAATAACCATCTCTAACTTTAAGAGACATTTTTTCATAGGAATCAGCTTCGCCATATGGCTTATAACCGTCTTTGTATCCCCATGTCATATAGAAAAGGATTTTCGTTCGCCGACGATTTTTACGGATGGCTTTGAATATCTTTTTAAGAGCTGGAAAAGTATCATCATTCAATTCTTCTTCTGTCGCCAACATGTCTCTGCTCGATCCTTGTACAATCACATAATCCCATTCTTTTGATCGAATCGCATTGTAAACTTCCGTTCTTTTGGATTGAATTCTAAAAGTAGCTTTGCCTTTCGTTGCAGAGCTCACATACACCTGTCTTCCCATTGAAATGGCGATATGCTCAAAAATATCGGGCATTTCATTTCTGTAGGTATAACTATTACCAATGAAGAGAATATTCGTTTGCTTTTTTGCTTCGTACAGATTTGCACCGACGAAAACGATAAAAGCAATATCTAATAAAATTAGAAGATTCTTCATTTTAAATAGAGGGGCGAATGTAAAGATTTTAGCTAATAATTCGTTTAAAGGTTTGCCACATTATCGAAATATCCGTTCGAAAAGATTGATTTTCGATGTACTTTTTATTCCATTCAAGTTTGGCTGGCATAACCTCTTCAAGATAGATTTTTTCTGGGTTTTCAGAATTACCAAGGATTTCATTTTCTTTAAAATAATTCAAAGAGGCATAATCTGTAATTCCGGGTTTGACAAGTAGCACTTTTTTTTGTTCCGTTGAATAATAATCGGTGTATTTTTTCACTTCAGGTCTCGGACCAACAATCGACATATCTCCAAAAAGTACGTTAATAAACTGTGGGAACTCGTCCAATTTATATTTCCTTAAAATAACACCAATTCGTGTTATTCTAGGATCTTTCATTCCTACGGTTAACTGTCCTTGTTTGTCGGAATCGGGCCCCATGGTGCGAAACTTCAAAAGAGAAAATTCTACTTCATTTTGTCCCACCCTGTTTTGTCGATAAAATACACCGCCTTTTGAGGAGAATAGTATCAATGCGCTGATAGCCAGCCCAAATGGCAAAAACAAAAAGAGAATGATTAATGAAACGAATATGTCGAATAAACGTTTCACGACATTACTTTCTGCACCGCAACGCGAACTGCATTTATAACTGTATTCGCCTGTCCGTCCGTCAAATTATAATAAACGGGCAAGGTAATTTCATTCGAATACGAATTCCAAGTTTGCGGATAATCGGCCATTTTATAGCCCAAGTTTTTATAAGCCGTTAGAATAGGTAAAGGTTGAAAATGACAATTTACAGAAACGTCTTGTTCAAAAATTTCGTGCATAATCGCATCTCGTTGAGCTTCTGTTGCTCCATTAATTCTTAACAAATACAAATGATAAGAGGATTCTCGTGTTTCATCCTTATACTTCGGACAAATCGCCCAATCTTCCTTTTTAAAAGCGGCATCATATTGAGCAAAAATCAACTTTCTACGATCGAGATTTTCTGAATATCGATCCAATTCCACCAATCCAATTGCCGCTTGAAGATCAGTCATATTGCATTTGAAACCGGGTTCTAGTATATCGTAACGCCAATTTCCTTTCTGCGTTTTTGCCAAGGCATCCTTCGATTGACCGTGCAAACTTTTGATGCACAATTCTTTATAAATCGCTTCGTTGTCGAAAGTGCCAGGAAGATTTAAAGAAACCGTTCCTCCTTCAGCTGTTGTCAAATTCTTCACAGCGTGAAATGAAAAACACGTTACATCTCCAAGAGATCCAGATACCTTGCCTTTGTAAGTCGCACCAAAACTATGCGCGGCATCCGAAACAATCAAAATTCGACCTAATTTCTTTTCGTTTTCATTCTTAGCAGTAAACTTATTACGAATTTCCTGCGATCGAACCAATTCAAATAAACTGTCATAATCGCACGGAAAACCACCAATGTCAACCGGCATAATCGCTTTGGTACGAGAAGTTATCGCTTTTTTCACTGCATCAACTGACAGATTAAAATCATCTTCGTTAATGTCAACAAGTACGGGGCGAGCACCTGTGTGAATAATCACATTGATACTAGCACAATACGTGTAGGCTGGGAGAATCACTTCGTCACCTTCGTCAATTCCGTACCAACGCAGAAATAATTCCATCGCATTTGCCCAAGAATTTAATGCCGCTGTCGATTTGTTACCGCAATATTCAGACAGTTTTTTCTCGAACAACTTTGTTTTAGGCCCAGTTGTAATCCAGCCACTTTTTAAAGCGTCTGTCACTTCATCTATGACGCGTTGATCTATTCGAGGTGGTGAAAATGGAATCATCTTTTGTATTGAATTTAGAGACAACGAAAGTACATATTATCTCGATAATCGTTTTTGCTTGTTCGATGGTTTTTTCTTTAAAAGAAGAAATTCCCATATACCTTTCAGGTAACCGAGACCATAACTGACATGCAAAATGAAAAAGGTCAATATCAATTCTAATACGGGTAATTTTTCTTTGGACGACAAGGTGAAAGAAACGGAAACCACCAACGCCAGATACAGTAAAAGCGGTAAGGCAAGGACAGGTAAAATCCACGAAAACAGAATTGCCAGCAGCAGATACCCAACAAAAGCGGGCGGAACCAATTGCCGCATGGTGGTCACTGCTTTGTGTTTTTGATTCACAAATACTTTCCAATATCCATATTGGAAAAACTGTCGCCAAAGTCCTGGATAGGTTCCCCGTACAAAATATTTTAAATGAATATCATTATCAAAATAGATCTTCCCTCCTGCTTTGCTAACTCGAAAATTAAAGTCATCGTCTTGGTTTCGAATCAGGTCTTCATCAAAATAACCGATTTTTTCGAAAACAAACTTCGGATACATGGGACTGGTCACTGTATCGGTAAACCCAGAAGCGCTCAAGGTTCTGAAATTTCCAATTCCTATGCCGAGAGACGTTCCCATAGCTGTGGCAATTACTTTCCCTATTTTATTCAAATACTCATTTTCTATTCGACCTCCAACGCACCAAGTGGACGGATCAGCATCTAGTTTGTCAAGGCATTTTTGAAAGTAATTGGTTGAAAGAATATGTCGAGCACCAACGATTTGAATATAATCGTAATCTGCTGCATGAATACCCAAATTGAACGCATACGGAGTCAATTGTTCGACATTATCAATAATTTTGAGAGTTGGAAAATTGGTTTGTAACGCAACGATTTTTTCTCTAGTTCCATCATCACTTATTCCATCAACGATGAAAACATTTAGTTGCACGTTATCCGCCACTTCTGAGGCATAAATTGCTTCGATGCATTCTTGAATGTTACGAACTTCGTTCCGACAAATAACCACCACAGAAATACGTTTCATTATGCTAGTCGTTTATTTGAGTTAAAATCGATCAAATACATCATGTACATGAAAGGGAAGAAAATGATTCCAGATTGGTGCTGGAGCATCGATTCGAAACAGGAATTGAGGAGTAAACTTGCGAACAAGAAAAACAACGCCCAACTTTTAATTCGTTTGGCGTCGATAAATCCAAAAATGAGAATTAATAGTAAGAATAAACCACCAAAGAATCCAACTTCGAGCGTAGTTTGCAGAAATTGATTGTGAGGATTGAACTCTTGATCCGCGACCCAATTCATGCCACGCGATCGTAAATTTTTTCCCATATATATATCAATGTTTCCCGTACCAATTCCCAAGGGATGTTTGGTGATTTCTTCCCAAGAAACTGTCCACATGACCAGGCGAACTTCTGATCCAGATGGTATTTCTGGTATATTCGATATAAAATTTGACGGTGATTCTATGTAGTGGCTCAAGGCAATTTTTGAACTTTCAATTTCCTCTTTAAGAATCGGTAATTTAGGAGCAATCAGTAAAAAAGAAACGAGTAATAAAGGCACACCGATTAACACGAGTTTTCTATTTAGTTTTTTCCATGCCTTCCATACCAAAAAGGCGAAAACCATAAACATTAAAAACAGAATACCAGACAAAGACATGAGTAGCAAGGAGTACACGACAAGTAGAATTCCTAAAATATAAAACACACTTTTCTTTATTACTTTTTTACTTCTCATATGAAACAAAGCAATGAATGAAAATTGAGCGAAAACTGTCATGTAGGTGGGGTGAATAACAGTAGACAGATAACTTCTCATGAAGCA
>DDBE01000024.1:2827-7600 GCA_002332715.1 Flavobacteriales bacterium UBA2040 | reverse complement strand
ACTCAAGGACGGGAAAATAGTTCTTGAAAAATACTTCGGCACCTTTACAGAAGATAGTTTACATGTATGGAATTCGGCCGGGAAAACCTTGGTTGGCTTCATGACCGGAATCGCGCAACAAGAAGGATTCCTGAATATTACGGATACCACTTCTAACTATTTAGGAGCTGGCTGGACATCTTTGACGACGCAACAAGAGGAGAAAATCACCATTCGTCATCAATTGAGTATGACGACAGGCATGGATGATGTGACCAACGGCTATTGCACTGATTCGGCTTGCTTGACATATATTGCCGATGCAGGAACAAGATGGTCTTACCACAACGCGCCCTACACCTTGATGAATACGGTGATTTCAAATGCTACTGGACAAAATTTCAATACTTATATTTCTGACAAAATTGGAGCTAGTACGGCAGGAATCAATGGCCTATTCGTAACATTTGGATACAACAAAGTTTTCGTGAGCAAACCGAAAAGCTTTGCCCGTTTCGGACTTTTATTGCTGGCGGAAGGCAACTGGAATGGTACACCACTGCTCAACGATCCGTCTTATTTTACAGATATGACAAACAGTTCACAGAGTATCAATAATTCTTACGGGTATTTGACCTGGTTGAATGGTAAATCAAACTTCATGGTTCCAGGGTTGCAATTTTCGTTTACAGGAAGTATTGTTCCGAGTGCCCCAGCTGATATGTATGCCGCGCTTGGAAAAAATGGACAAATTATTAATGTCGTACCTTCTCAAAACCTAGTGATGATCCGCGTGGGCGATGGTGACGGTGTTAGTTTGGTGGCTACGCAATACAACGATTCTATTTGGTTAAGAATGAACGATTTGATCTGTACAAACAGCATATCTGAAAATGAAAGTAGTTTAAAATTAGACATCTTTCCAAATCCTAGTACCGGATTATTTACAATACAAGGTCTAATGCATGACGATGAAATCAGAATTACAAATTTACTCGGAAAAATAGTAACTTTTGGTAGAAACAATGAAAGTATTTCGTTGAAAGAGTCTGGTATATATTTTATTGAAATACAAAGAAATAAACAAAAATTCATACAAAAAATAAGTATCCAATAATTATGAGCGACCTACCTGTTTTAGACGTATTTGAACAACGTATTCTCAGTGTTTTACTAGAAAAAAGAAAAAACGACACCTGATTATCACCCCATGACAATCAACGGAATAATGACAGCTTACAACCAGAAATCTTCCAGAAACCCTGTGATGACGTTGGATGAACAAATGGTTCAAATTGGAATCGATAGTTTGCGAGGAAAAGGATTGGTTAATACCGTGGTTGGTGGCGGAACAAACGCACGACTATTTTCTTCATGAACACAACCGAAATTCCTTCAACGGCACTGGAGGCATAATAAAAAGTCATGTTAGCTGCTCTAATAATTAAGTCAATGCTTTCTGGAATGGAAGTATAATGACGTATGGCGATGGTAATGGTAATGGAACCTGGATTTCATTGAAGACTTGGCAAATAGGAATAGACTTCATCAATAATTCGATTCATTCAGTAAGCTTTTCCTGTCCTTCGAGCCTTGTGAATTTTAACTCATTTGCAAAATTTCGATTTATATCCGTTTCGTCCATCAACTCTGGAGAAATTTATGTTGTTGCGATAGTTATATCTTGTTTATAAGCGTTGTATGGATTTAGAATAACTTCGTTTGATCCTTATCTTCGTCGTCTTTCTTTTTAATATCCCATTCAACTGTATTGGAACCTCCCTCAGAATCCGCTTCTTCTGTATCTGTTTGGTCATCCTCGTCATCTTCAGCGTCAGTGGACTTCTCCACGAACTTTTTCTCTGGCTCAGGCCAAGGTTCATTCCCTTCAATAGCATGATTTAAGACGATTTCCTTCACTTTTAACTTCGTCAGCTGATTTCCTTGCGCTTTCATTCCCTTGACATCAATGAAATCCTCTAAAGCTACCTCGGTGTCTGGAAGATTCTTGGTTGCTTTAAGTAATTTATTGTAAATGATTTTTGCAATAGGCTTGTATGCTGTCGAAACAACACTCAATTCACTTCCTTCTGTTTCCGTAATAAAACATACCTTTTTGTCAGTCGTTACTTCACACAAGAAACGTTTGACATAATACATTTCCTTTTCTCCGTCGAAATATACCGCTGAAATTGGTCGAGCTGGATACCATTTCTCGACGTGAATCATGTCCTCGTCAAAATGCAAACCTAGATCGAAAGGAGCCAATCTGTATTCACCCGATTTGTAAATAATCAGAATTTTGTCGTTTCCTTTGAATGCTCCAAGGAACTTTCCACGACCTTCATCGTTCAATCTTCCGACAACGCTATCGTACCAAATTTTTCGTGCGGCAAGAGTCGACCCACCAACCTCTTTTTGCGTGATTTTCTGAACAATTTCTTTTGTAACTCGATTTCCTCCAGACGCTCTTCCTTTGATTAAAAGGTCTCCTAAATCTACATCGAAACGCAGTCGCTTCAAATGCGGACGAGGACGTAAGTGAATGGTTACTATCTCTTTCTCTCCATTCGGATGAACTGAGAAATAGAGCATTTTGGAACCTTTCGCCCCTTTGGTCAAATCGTATTCCGTATCACGAGTAATTGAATTGACATAAAAGCGTTTCATCATGGTCGAACCACCCACTCCATCTTGATACATCAGATGATAAATGGTTCGCTTGTCGCCTTTTTTCCAAACATCGGCATGCACGATTCCCTTGCCGACAAATTTCTTATCTGCGACTTTTGTAATCATCATTTTACCGGATGCGAAGAAAATAATCACATCATCGATTTCAGAACAATCGTTTACCGCCTCCACTTTCTTCAAACTATGACCGATGAATCCTTCTTCAAAGTCAACATATAGTTTTTTGTTGGCGATAATTACTTTGGAAGCTGTGATGTTGTCGAAAATCTTAATCTCCGTTTTACGCTCCTTGCCTTCGCCGAAACGTTTTTTCAAATCTTTGAAGTAATCGATAGCATATTCCACCAAATTGGCCAATTTCTCTTTGACCGCCTTCATTTCATCTTCTATCTTCGTGATGTTATCGTCGGCTTTATTCGTATCAAAACGTGTAATTCGAATCATTTGAATCTGCGTCAACTTCATCAAATCTTCGTCCGTAATCTCACGAATTAGTTTCTTTTTGAAAGGCTTGAACTTCTCGTATAAGTATCCGTACAAGGTTTCGCGATCAGAATACAACTTGAAATCGATGTACATTTCTTCTTGAATGAAGATTTTCTCCAAAGTCGAGAAATGCCATTGACGTTCCAATTCATCCAAACGGATTTCCAATTCTCGTTTCAAAAGATAAACTGTTGAATCCGTATTGGACTTCAAAATCTCAGAAACTCCCATAAAACGAGGAGTATCAGCGTCGATTATCGAACTATTCGGCGAGTACGAAACCTCACAATCTGTGAACGCATAAAGCGCATCGATCATTTTATCAGGCGAAACCCCTGGCGCCAATTGAATTTTAATTTCAACTTCTGCTGCGGTATTGTCCTCTATTTTTTTAACCTTTATTTTCCCTTTTTCGTTGGCTTTGATAATACTTTCAATCAATGAACCAGTTGTCGTTCCAAAAGGTATTTCATTGATAATCAGTGTTTTATTGTCTTCTTTTTTAATTCTTGCCCGAATTCGAACCTTTCCTCCTCGTAAACCGTCGTTATAGTTGGATACATCGGCCATCCCTCCTGTTAAGAAATCGGGTATTAATTCGACCTTCTTTCCACGCAAATGGTTGATGGATTGTTCAATTAATTCGATAAAATTGTGTGGTAAAAACTTACAGGCCAATCCAACTGCAATACCTTCAGCTCCTTGTGCCAAAAGCAATGGAAACTTCATCGGTAAGTTCTCTGGTTCCTTGTTTCGTCCATCATAAGAAGACAACCAATTGGTCGTTTTCGGGTTAAAAACTACGTGATTGGCGAACTTAGAAAGTCGTGCTTCAATATAACGTGGAGCTGCAGCACCATCGCCTGTCAGTGTGTTACCCCAGTTTCCTTGCATGTCGATTAGCAATTCTTTCTGACCGAGCTGCACCAAGGCGTCACCAATAGAGGCATCACCATGCGGGTGAAACTTCATGGTATTTCCGATGATATTGGCCACTTTGTTGTAGCGCCCATCATCCATTTCTTTCATGGAATGAAGGATACGTCTTTGAACGGGTTTTAGTCCGTCATACAAGCCTGGAACGGCTCTTTCTAGAATTACGTACGAAGCGTAATCCAAGAACCAATTCTCATACAAACCGCTCAGTGGAACGATTTTATCATCTATTGGACGATCGCCAAGAGAACTATCCTCGGAAGAATTTTCATTCTCTTCGTTATTCTGCTCCTCGTTGTTGTCCAAGTTTTCGCCTTTTTCCTCTTCCGCCATTCTCTAAGAAGCTTTTTCTATAATTTCTGATTCTTCTTCGTCTGCAATATCGCCTTCAACCCGCAAGTTGTCGATGATAAATTCTTGACGAGCTGGAGTATTTTTCCCCATGTAGTACGACAAAATTTCATCTATTGACGCATCTTTGGTCAGCATAACTGGCTCTAAACGAATATCTTCGCCAATGAAATGCTTGAATTCGTCAGGTGAAATCTCTCCCAATCCTTTGAATCGTGTTATCTCCGGGTTTTTACCTAAGGAATCTATCGCGTTTCTGCGTTCTTCGTCCGAGTAACAATAAACCGTTTTCTGTTTGTTTCTTACTCGAAAAAGAGGTGTTTGCAG
>DDBE01000024.1:0-2503 GCA_002332715.1 Flavobacteriales bacterium UBA2040 | reverse complement strand
TGCATTCCATCAACATCGGCATCGGTTGCGATTACGATTTTGTTGTACCGCAGATTGTCCATATCATCTTCAATGTCCAAAGCGGCTTGAATTAGATTAAACTCTTCGTTTTCATAAACGATTTTCTTTGTTAAACCGTAACTATTCAGCGGCTTACCTTTCAAAGAGAAAACAGCTTGCGTATTCACATCTCTTGATTTGGTAATTGATCCACTTGCCGAATCTCCCTCAGTGATAAACAAAGTTGTTTCTTCTGCTTTATCATCTTTTAAATCCGTCAAATGCGTGCGGCAATCGCGTAATTTCTTGTTGTGCAGATTCGATTTTTTCGCTCTATCTCTTGCAATCTTACGAATTCCAGAAAGCTCTTTTCGCTCGCGCTCCGATTGTTTGATTTTCTTCTCAATCGTCTCGGCAACTTTCGGATTCTTGTGCAAGTAATTATCCAATTTATCCTTTAGGAAATCATTGATAAATGCTCGCATGGACTTTCCCCCTGGTTCAATTTCTTGTGAACCTAATTTCGTTTTCGTTTGCGATTCAAAGACTGGCTCAATCACTTTTACAGCAACCGCAGCAACGATAGATTGACGGATATCTGAAGCCTCATAATTCTTGCCGTAAAAATCCTTGATTACTTTCGCAACTGACTCACGGAAAGCACTATGATGCGTTCCTCCTTGAGTAGTATGTTGGCCATTTACGAAGGAATAATAGTCCTCTCCGTATGTTCTACCATGCGTAAAAGCCACCTCAATATCTTCGTCTTCGATGTGAATGATTGGGTAAAGCGGATCGCCATCCATGTTGTTTTCCAAGAGGTCTTTCAATCCATCTTTCGACTGAAATTTTTGTCCGTTGTAATGAATGGATAAGCCACGATTCAGGTAGCAATAATTCCAAATCATTTTGTCGACATATGCCGTTTTGAAAACGTGTTTTTTGAATATTTCTGTATCGGGAATAAACTCAACGTATGTACCGTTCAGTTCATCTGTTTTTTCATTTTTAGTTTCTTCGACTAGTTCTCCTCTGGAAAATGTAGCGCCTTTCTTTTCGCCATCACGAACAGCATACACCATGAAGTGACTCGCCAATGCGTTCACCGCCTTGGTACCTACACCATTCAATCCAACTGATTTTTTAAAGGCTTTGGAGTCGTATTTACCTCCAGTATTCATTTTCGAAACAACTTCAACAACTTTTCCGAGTGGAATTCCACGTCCATAATCACGAACAGTTACTTTTCCATCGGCAATTTTAATTTCGACTTTCTTTCCGTTACCCATGACGAACTCATCGATACTATTGTCGACAACTTCTTTGATCAGAATATAGATTCCATCGTCTGCCGCTGCGCCATCACCGAGTTTCCCGATGTACATTCCTGGTCGCAGACGGATGTGCTCCTTCCAATCGAGGGAGCGAATATTGTCTTCTGTATATTGATTTTCTGCCATGTTTAGTCTGTCCTAGTTCGGAACGAACAAATATAACTTGATTTTGAGGCGGTTTGAGGGAAAGTTATCACGACTTTTTCACGATTTAGGGTTGATAATTAACAATCCGCATTACGCGCTCAATTTCGGTATATGCTCCATCGCAAAAGCCATACAAGCTTCAATTGCGTTCTCATCCAAATCTGGATAATCACTAATAATCTGTTCGTTCGTTGCTCCATTCGACTTCAAAGCCAAAATTTCATACACCGCAATACTAGTCCCTGTCAAACAGGGACGTCCAAATCGAATAGCTGGATTCACTTTTATATAATCGCTATAATTCATAACTGTTGGTTTTCATTGTTCATTATTAATTATCAATTATTCATCGACAACTTACATCCTTTACGTTCTACCTATCTAATCTTGCAATATGATTATTTATTAATCATTATTTTGATTATTTATTCATCAAATATAATTAATTTTGTGGAACAGGAGAAAACCCCGCATTGAATATTAGAAAATCTATTGCGCTCTGAATCTTCTTCAAAAGTAGGTCACTACGTTTTGTTTTTAAGTTCAACCATAGCGATTGCTATGCTTTAACTCAGAAAACAACCTATTTAATTGAATATTCAGCACTCATAACGAAGTTCTAATAAACAATTCGGGGTAAAGCAACTTTTTTCGTGCTTTCGATAAACCGAAAAGAGATTCCCCTTTTTCACTTCGGGCAGTAAAATCAATTGGTAAGAAGCAATTTTTAGCAAAACAAGAAAAATATGTACCAAAAAGTTTGAAAATATGGGAAAAGACAGATCAATAGTTCACATGGATTTGGATACCTTTTTTGTCTCCTGTGAACGCATACTCGACAGTCGTTTGAACGGTAAACCGATTATGATAGGCGGAACGAGTGACCGTGGAGTTGTAGCCGCGTGCAGTTACGAAGCGCGAGCTTTCGGTGTTCACTCTGCCATGCCGATGAAAATGGCTCGCGAACGTTGTCCCGAAGCGATTATCATCAAAGGAAACTCGTCGACGTACATGAAATACTC
>DDBE01000086.1 GCA_002332715.1 Flavobacteriales bacterium UBA2040 | reverse complement strand
TTCATTGTATAGTCAGTTTCATTGGCGCCTATTTCGTATCCTATTAATATTATTTCGAGGCCTTTGTCGTGGTATTTTTTATATAAATCCAAATAATATTTCGTTTCGTCCACACAGTTGGGACACCAAGACCCCATGATTTGTATAATCGTCACCTTGTTTTTAAACTTCGGATTTGGGTAGGTAAACAGTGTTCCATCAAGATTAGGTAATTCAAACTTTAATGGATTGTCGTTCACTACAAATGTCAACTCATCTGGATGCGGTAACTCAAACTCTTCGTCTTCTTCTGCTATCCAATCACACGAATAATGTTTGCCTGAATACAATTTACCATAAAGCTTTTCATCAATTAACTCAGCAGTGAATAAGAACGCATGCGAACCGTCAAAACAAGAAAGAAAAAGACTATTTCCATACATGTTTCCTTGCAAAAATCGATAATCACCCGTTTCCGTACGAAAAGTACCCGTAACTTCTTCTTGATCTTTTTCAAACAAACCAATTGCTGGCCAACTGTCTTTTGTGTTCGGTTCAAATGTGGTTTTCCATTTCTTAGCAAGAAAAGAATCGTCACTTCCATATGTTTTTAAACATTCAAAAAGATCATTCTTGCATTTGTGACCGGTCAATGGAATTTGATAGGTTCCTTTTTTGTTTTTATTCCACCAATAACCATTAAAAGAGTTGTTTTCATTAAATACAAACCGTATTTGAGAATCAAACTGAGGGAAATCATAACACAGGGTATCCCCATCTTTCATCTTGAAAATCAAATTAATTCTCTCTGCTGCATTCTGTATTTGTATTTTTGGAATACCACCTTCTCCTTTTTCAAGAATCATGTTGAAAGGTAAGTAAACAGACGTTTCTAACTCAAGTCTACCTTGCCAAGGACCCATTTCTATTCCTTTTTTCGCAAAAGAATTAGAGGTGAATAGTAAACAAACAACAAAGGAAAAAAAGATGGAAATACGCATTAATGAATTTGTCTATGAGTAAAAATAGAGCTTTTTGTCGGGTTTTTTTTATGTCAATGCAACCTTTTAAAGTAATTTTGGGTCAATAAGAATGCTGCATAGTATATGAATTTAGACGAAATAATTAACAATTGTAAGCAAGGAAAACATAGTGCGCAGCAAATGTTATTTGATTATTTCAGTCCAAAAATGATGACAGTTTGTCTTAGATACCTTGGAAACAGGGAGGAAGCGGAAGATGTTTGTCAAATCAGTTTTGTGAAACTCTTTAAAAACATCCATGACTATAATAAGGATGGATCGTTTGAGGGTTGGGTAAGACGGATTTTTGTAAATACAAGTTTGGACCAAATTAGGAAGAATAAAAAAACAAAATACGACATGTCGGTGGACGATGTGGACTATAAATTAGAAAATAACGACTTTACTCTGGAGCAAATGGCAGCAGAGGACATTTTGAAATTAGTGGAGGAAATGCCCACCGGTTACCGAACCGTTTTCAATATGTTCGCCATTGAAGGATTTAGTCACAAAGAGATTGCTCATCACTTGGCAATCACAGAAAACACGTCGAAGTCGCAATTTAAAAGGGCTCGAGGTTATTTAATGAACAGCTTAGAAAATTTGCAATATGGCAAATGATAAATTTATAAACGAAATCGCTGACAAGCTGAACGGCCTTAGTTCAGAGGTCAACCCACAAATGTGGCAAGTGGTTAGCTCTCAAATAGGAGCTGGAGGCGCAGCTGGTGCTGGTCCGGTTATTGGCATTGGTAAAGTGGCTGCTTTAGTTGCAGGTGTTACTGCGGTTTCTATTGCGTCTTACTTTGGATTTAAACCCAACGATAACGAATCAAACTCGACATCAAACAAAGTTGTTAAAACAGCGCCTCAATCGTCAAAAAAAGAAAGTCAATCGATTGATTCGCAAATAGAACAAACCTCAGAGCTTCAGAAAGCAAAAAAGACGACCGTTAAAGCAGCGACTAAATCTACAAAGCAACCGATCAGCCCATCTAAAGGGGCAGCGCCAACTTCTGAAACCGAAACCATTGAAGTGAAAATCCCAGGTTTTATTGGGGTTAAAACAATTGAAAAAACAAATAATCCGACTGTTAAAACAGGCGTTACTCCAAATTCTACAACGAACAAGACGAATACTTTAGAATCATCCAGCAAAACAGAGCCCCAAGGGGAAAACATAAGCTCTTCGTACCCGATTAAAACAAATTATAATGTTTTTACTCCAGATGGAGATGGGGTCAATGATTATTTTGAAGTAGAATCGGAAGGGCTTACTGATTATACCATCGTCATCATGGATGAAAAAAACCACAAGGTTTGGGAGTCGAAAGATACTAAAGCGAAATGGGATGGTCGAGACCTGTCAGGTCAAATGGTTGCTAAAGGTAGATATTTGTGTTTGATTGCTGGAAACGGACCAGATAAAAAGCCGTTTGGTAAACACGTAATTTTGAATATTAGATATTAAAACTCGCTACTTAACACTACAAAAAAACCCCTGATACTTTTGTGTCAGGGGTTTTTTGTGAGGTCCCGAGCGGATTCGAACCGCTGTAGATGGTTTTGCAGACCACTGCCTAGCCGCTCGGCCACAGGACCATTTTTTGTGTCGGCAAATATAGAAAAAAACTAGACTAAACGAGTGTTTCCTCTATGATAATTGCCACGTTTGCCACATCTCCGTTAATTGGAGGAGTGTGTTTTATTATTTTGACGTTAAGAGTTCGAATTCCTTTCGCTTCTTTCTTTATTCGGCCTACTATTCGTTGACCAACCTCTTCTATTAGTTTGGAACGAACCGCCATCTCTTCAACAACGATTCTGTTTATAAGGACATAATCCACAGTATCAGAAAGATCGTCTGTTTCCGTTGCCTTTGTAAAATCGGTGGTCAACTTCACATCAACAGAATATTCGCCACCTATTTTTCCTTCTTCAGGCAAACAACCATGAAAAGCATACAGGCGTATATTGTTTACTTCTATTGTGTGAATGGCCATGTTATTTTAATTTTTCAAGACCAATTTGCATTCGGGCATCGCCCTCTTCTTTTCCTAAGAATTCAGAAATGTCGAACAAACCAGGACCCATTCCTTTTCCTGTCAACAAAAGACGGTATTGAGGCATAGCTTGACCAAAACCAATTCCTTTTTCTTCAATGAACTTCTTGAACAATGCATCTAAAGTTTCAGCGTCGAAGTCGGATGTTTTTAACTTTTCCATCCATTCTAACATCAATGCAGCTGTTCCTTCTTTCCATTTTTTATTGACCGTTTGCTCGTCATATTCCGTTGGGCGTTCCAATAAATAAGCTCCTTCAACTGGAATATCTGCGATAAATGTAGCACGCTCTTTCATAAGCTCTGCCACTTTCGCAAGTCGTTCTGTCGTTTCGTTTGGACAATATTCTTTTAATGCCTCTCCAAGAACCGTGTTGTCCATCGCTCTCAAATAGCCTTGTTGAAACCAATTGGTTTTATCCGGATCAAACTTTGCTCCAGACTTTGAAACACGGTCCAGAGAAAATGCTTCGGCTAATTCATCTAAGGTAAACAACTCTTGAGTGGTTCCTGGGTTCCACCCTAAAAACGCCAACATATTAATGAAAGCAGGCTGCAAATACCCTTCTTCTTTGTATCCAGAGAAAACCTCGTTCTCGGCTGTAGTCCAATTCAAAGTAAACACCGGGAAACCTAATCGATCGCCATCGCGTTTTGATAATTTACCATTTCCATCTGGTTTCAATAGCAATGGAAGATGAGCAAATTTAGGTGCAACCCATCCAAAAGCACGATATAACAAAATATGTAAAGGAGCAGAAGGCAACCATTCTTCCCCACGAATTACGTGGGATATTTTCATTAAATGATCATCTACAATATTTGCTAAATGGTAGGTCGGCAATCCGTCGCTTTTAAATAAAACCTTGTCGTCAAGGTTGTTTGTGTTCACAACTACCCAGCCGCGAACCA
>DDBE01000234.1 GCA_002332715.1 Flavobacteriales bacterium UBA2040 | reverse complement strand
AGCTCTAAACAATTAACCAAAAGCATGTTGGATTCGGTTGATTTCAGTAAGGCGAAAACCATCATTGAGCTCGGTCCAGGAACTGGCGTGTTTACTAGAGAAATATTGGCTAAAATGGCTCCAGACGCGACTTTACTTGTGTTTGAACTGCACGATGAGTTTTTTCACAATCTCAATAAATCCATTAAAGACAACCGCGTTCACTTTATCCATGATAGTGCCGAAAAGCTAAAAGAATATCTCGATCAGCACAACTTGCACCAAACGGATGCAGTAATTTCTTCCCTTCCACTGGCGAACTTTCCAAAGGAGTTGAGAGCAAACATTGTAAAAGCGGCAATAGACTCCTTGGCAGACGATGGATGCCTGACTCAATTCCAATATTCGCTACAGTCGAAAAAGTATCTTAAATCGACGTTTCCTAACGTTAAAATCAATTATACCTTTTGGAATTTCCCTCCAGCATTTGTTTACACTTGTCGCAAATCGGCAAAACATACTGTTTAATCCATCATCGCTTCCTTTCAGAAGGTTTTAAAAAAAGTGGTATGGATTTTGGCTATCTTTTGTTGAACAACTAAAAACATTCGTTATGATTACGAAGAACAAACAAAAGAAAGAAAGCATTCGAATTGAAAAACAATTTTGAAAAGCAAAAAATTCAGTTTTGACCAAGGATTGATATTTCTTGGCGCGCAGATTCAATCTTGAAATTTACTATTAAAAACTAGACCTAAATTTATCCAACAAATCGCTGAGTTGATTTGCCTCTTTTACCGTCAAACCATTTGCCGACAAAAACAAATCAAATCCCTGATTATCAATATTTTTAAGCAAAGCTAGTCCTATTTCAGTAATCTGAACAAAACTTTGTCGACGATCCTCTTTACAGCCGTAGCGTTCAATGTAGTTTTTCTCCATCAATTTATCCATCAAACGAGTGGTATTGGGAGATTTCTCAATCATGCGCTCCTTTATGATGTTAATAGTCAAAGGCTCTTTGGCACCCCGAAGTATGCGTAAAATATTGAATTGCGCCATGGACAATCCAAAATTTGCCATAAATTTATTTTGCTCCGTCGCAATATAATTAGATGTAATTCTAACATTTACTAGCGCTCTACTTTGCGCGGAAGAAAAGCCTGTTTTGATAATTTCATCAATACTCATGGTGCAAATTTAATTACCATGGTAATGATATCCTAATTCTTTATGATTTCGAGAACCAACAGAATACGATCACCCACCTGAAAACCAAGCCCTTGATGCTCTTATATTTTCTTTTCGACGAACTGCATTCTTTTACGTTTCGGCTCCGCTAAGGAGAGTTTCAACATATTAATGAAGCGTTTTCGACCCAGTTTTTTATCTTTTTCTCCACCAAACTGGTCTTGAAAACCATCTGAAAACATGAAAAACATTGTGTTTCCTTGGATGTCTAATTGATGATTCGTAAACCCATTTTTTGGATAAATTTAAGCCCCACCGATTGGGTAACGATCTGACCGAATGAACTTCATCTCCTCATTTTAAAAATATACCAAATCGATTCAACATCATATTTAGTTCCCAATACAACGAATCGTCAGTCGTATTTTTCAGGACAATAAAACAATAAGCAAATAGACGCAGAAAAGGATCCTAGCACTCTTGTTTTCAATAATTTGCGCTATTAAATATCCTATCGGCTACATCCAATTTAAAAGTATGTCTTCCTTGCTTAACGAAGACTTTGATGAAAAGCTAAAGAAATGCTTACCTGGAAGTAAATCAATAAAGTTGTTTTCAAATCTAACGCCAGATTCTTTGGCAGTAATAAACAGATTCTGGAGGTACTCCTTAGTTTCGATTACCAATCTCTCAGTTCCATCAGCTGAGGTTTCTATATAATAATTGACAGCTTCACAATTTGCGGTTTCTCGTTTTTTGGGAAGATGA
The DNA here is from genome assembly GCA_002332715.1 of Flavobacteriales bacterium UBA2040. GTDB lineage: Bacteria > Bacteroidota > Bacteroidia > Flavobacteriales_D > Crocinitomicaceae > UBA2040. The sequence continues at coordinate 3,783 of DDBE01000234.1, read as the reverse complement.
GAAAATGTTCTATTCTGTACCACTTCACCATCCACCAAGAGACTAATTTCCAAAACGAAATTATTACTTACAAATACTTGATCTTTAAGTATGTGAAGTATCTCTATTGAATTGTTTATTTCAACCGTTTTGTCCTCAATAACTTCTTCCAAAAAAGCACCGTTCAAGTCGTACATTGTTGCCTGAACAACAACGTTATTTTTCCCAGGATTAGTAGAAACTATAAAATATTTTTCCTTGTTGAGTTCATCAATTTTTTCAACAACTGCTACTTCAGCATAATCTCGTTGCGCTTGATAGTGCAGCGGTTTCCAATTCCCAAAATAGTCTATGCTCGACCAACTTGGAGCAGTCCAACAATCGTTTACTTGCCAATATAGAGTTCCCATGCACCTTGGTGCTGTTGCGCGATGGGCTCCTATCGCGATCCCAACCGCTTTCGCTTGCGTAACCATGGAATAGTAGACAAAGTCTTCAAATGTTTTGGGTTGACCGTAAAGTATTTTGGCATGTTTTAGCATCATTCCGTTGCCCACGTAGCTTTTTTGGTGATGCTTCATTACGTCTGATTCTAAATCCCAATCCTTTTTCGTGGCAAAAGTGTTAATCGTCGACATTTGCGGAAAGCTTTGAAAACCATACTCGGCGTTAAATCGACCACTTTTTCTACCGAAATCTTCAATTGGATCCTTGCCATGCCAAACACCCCAATAATGTTGCGATCCATGGTTGTAAAATTCATCTTTTCCCCAATTGCTCAAGGGCGAAGTATGAATATAGGGAACTGTTGACAAATAATTGATTCTATCTGGCAAGAATACTTTGAAAAGTCGTTTATAATCGTCTTCTATTTTTTTCGCCTCTTTACCAACAATGACATAACGTGCCTGAAAACCCCAATTCTTCCATGCCACATCAACCTCGTTATTTCCGTTAAAAAGAACAACAGAAGGATGACTCGAAATTCTTGGTATTTGAAAATCGAATTCCTTTTTCACATTGGCTAAAAACGCTTCATCGCCAGGATACATAGCACATGCGAACATGAGATCTTGCCAAACCATCAAACCAAGTTTATCGCATGTTTCGTAGAAAATTTCATCAGGATAATATCCTCCACCCCACACACGAACCATATTGAAGTTAGCGTCGGCCATATCATGAACCATACTGGTTATCTGTTCATCCGTCACTCTCCCTGGAAAAATGTCTTGTGGAATATAATCTCCTCCTTTACAGAATATGGAGCGGCCATTGACTTTAATTTCATAACTCGTTCCTATCTCGTCTTTTTCTTGGACTAACTCAGTGGTGCGAATTCCAAATTTCACTTTTCTCGTGTCCATAACAGCACCGCCGACATCCAATAAAGTCCAAACATCTTCATACAATTCTTGATCACCTTGACCTTTCGGCCACCACAATCTTGGGTTATCCATTTTAACTGTTCTTGTAACAGAAGTATCGCCTGACTTAACAATTTGATTTCCAAATAATTCACTTACCCAAGTTAAATCACCAAAAACCGAACGTTTTAACCCCATTTTTAAGGTCAATTCCGCTTGATTATTCTCGATATTTACAGTTTGAACGCTGTGATTTTTAATTCCAGATTCTGAATACCAATCCAAGGTTACGGGTTTCCAAAATCCCATAGTGTTCATGCGCAATGACCAATCCCAACCAAACTGATATTGCGGCTTTCTAGAATAAGGCGCAATGGCAATTTTATTGATGTCATTCGGTGCCGGAAGCTTTGTTTTTGTCTTGTTGTAGGCGTCTTTGTGGTAATTAACTGGTGAGGTGAAAACTATTTTGACCACATTGGTGCCTGCTTTAACCAGATTAACAATGTTAAATGAATATGGATGAAAAGCATTGTCCGTTTTACCCAAAGATTGATCATTTAAAAAGATTTCTGCGTAGGTGTCGATATTGTGAAAATTCAAGTCCAATTCATCCGTGGTGCGCATGACACTATCCACTTCGAAAACTGCCCTCAGCGTCCAATCGTGGTTCTCCATCCATTGATAAAGCTCCTCATTCTTCTCAAAGAAAGGATTCGGAAGTTCGCCAGCGTTATAAAACGCTTCTTGCACACTTCCTTGAGCGCCAAAATCTAACCAAACGTTTTTCAATGGGTGAAAAACTTCCCAATTCACTTGTTTCTGTGCCATTCCGTTTGCCAAAATCATTATTGTTATTAATACAGATAATGCGTGTTTTTTCATATTATACCAATTTGCTTTTTTTAATGTCGCAAAAAAATAACCTTAAGTATGATGCCGATATAGGTTTAAAGGAGCGTTCATGCAACATTTAAAGTTTAATCTGAATTACCAATTTCTATCGAATGGCGCATCAACCATTTCTTCGTTATAATGCGATTTCAAAGCAAAGTTAAAACCATTGTAAACCGAATAGGCTCCGTACTGCCCATACTTATTCAAAGCGATGAAACCGCACTGAAGACCGGTTAAGTCATCATGTTTGGCAATTATACGCTCAACCGCTGCCTTACAGGCTTCTTGCGGCGTTTTACCTTGACGCATCAGTTCAACAACTGTGTGACTTCCCGCAATTCGAATAATTGCTTCACCCAAACCAGTTGCTACAGCTCCACCAACTTCATTGTCGATGAAAAGCCCTGCGCCAATGATTGGCGAATCTCCAATTCTTCCATGCAATTTATATGCCCAACCACTTGTGGTGCACGCTCCAGATATATTTCCTTTGGTGTCTATCGCTAGAATCCCAATGGTATCATGGTTTTCGTGGTTAATTTTTGGTTTCTTAAATAGATCTTTATTCTCTTTTTTCCACGTTTTGTATTCCTTTTTCACCTCTTTGATGGGCGATTTGATTTTGGGGAAACCATGTGATTTCGCATAATCTTCGGCTCCTTCACCAACAAGCATGACGTGTTGTGTGCTTTCCATAATTGAACGTGCTATGGAAATTGGATGTTCGTAACCCTCAATAAACCCTACGGATCCACATTTCGAATTGTGATCCATAATACACGCATCTAGAGTTACATGACCTTCTCTGTCTGGCATTCCGCTGATACCTACGCTTCGGTTTGTCCTATCAGATTCAGTTTGCCGAGCTGCCGCTTCAACAGCATCCAAAGCATTCGAATTTGGCGAACTTAAGACTTTCCACGCTTCTTTATTCGCTTCTAAGCCATGTTTCCAGGTAGAAACGACTATTGGGTAGCGAAGCATTGGTTTTTTATCTAAGAGCGTATCATCAGCAAAGAATTGCGTAGCTTGAACGGGTTGTGTTATTCCTAAAACAGTTCCGATGGCGCCCCATTTGAAAAACGTTCTTCTTTGCATGATGGAAAATTACTTATTTTTTTTCGCTAATTCACCTGCAAGCCAATTTTGAAACAATCTAGCATTGGCCATATGAACACTTCCCTCTTTGGTGAAGTTGTGCAACCCTGTGTAGGAAGGCGCAGCACACATGAAGATATAGTCGTTTTTGTCAGGATTAAGAACCGCTGTAACCACTCCAATTGGCGGAATACAGATTGGCCCTGGCGGTAATCCTTTGATTTTATATGTGTTGTAGTCACATTCTATTTCGCGATGTTTACTCAACAATCTTTGAACTGTATCTAATTGTTTCCCCCAACAAAACTTGAAAGTTGGGTCCGATTGAAGCGGAATGCCTTTTCTAATTCTATTGAGATACAAACCTGAAATTATTGGCCATTCTTCTGAACGTTTGGACTGTTCACTGTACACAATACTGGCCAAAGTAACCGCTTGTGAA
>DDBE01000036.1:10459-10947 GCA_002332715.1 Flavobacteriales bacterium UBA2040 | reverse complement strand
ACGAACGATTATTCAAAAACGGCTAATTCAGAAGTAGTTGTTATTACATCAGGTTTACCAAGAAAACCAGGTATGTCTCGTGATGACTTAATCGCGACGAACGCTGGAATCGTAAAATCGGTTACTGAAAATGTAGTAAAGTATTCACCAAACGCAAAAATCATCATTGTTTCCAATCCTTTGGACGTAATGACGTATTGCGCATATCTTTCTGCTAAAGTAGATTCTAAGAATGTATTTGGAATGGCTGGTGTTTTAGACACTGCCCGATACAGAGCTTTTTTGGCGGAAGAATTAAATGTATCTCCAAAAGACATTCAAGCAGTATTGATGGGTGGTCATGGCGATACTATGGTTCCACTTCCTCGTTATACGACAGTTGGAGGTATTCCAGTTACTGAATTGATTTCAGAAGAAAAATTGAATGAAATTATCGAAAGAACGAAGTTTGGTGGTGGAGAAATCGTTAAATTGTTAGGTACATCAGC
>DDBE01000036.1:2321-10096 GCA_002332715.1 Flavobacteriales bacterium UBA2040 | reverse complement strand
GTTGGACGGTGAATACGGAATGAAAGATATTTACTTAGGTGTTCCTGTAATCCTTGGAAAAGGAGGAATCGAAAAAATCATCGAATTGGATTTGAATGCAGATGAAAAAGCATTGTTGGAAGAATCAGCAGTAGCCGTTAGAGGCGTTATGTCTGTTTTGGATAACATGAATGTTGCAGGATAAATATCTAATATCTCATTATAAAAAAGCCCGATCGAAATGTCGGGCTTTTTTTATTCAATAATTATTGAGACTGTTGACGATGACATTTAACCATTGGCAATATTACTTCGAGTTGGTCAACGTCAATGGTCAATAATAACAGTCAATATTTTATTTCTTATAAAACGGCAATTTTACCACCTTCGCTTTCACACCTTTGTCACGAATAGAAATATAAATATCTGAATCCATGGCAGCATGATCCAAAGTAACATAGCCTAGACCAATTGCGATTTTCATGCTTGGTGACATTGTTCCAGATGTAACGTGTCCAATTTTATTTCCAGCTGCATCGTGAATTTCGTAATCGTGACGGGGAATTCCTCTGTCGACCATTTCGAAGGCAACTAGTTTGCGTTTCACACCTTCTTCTTTTTGTTTCGCTAAGAAATCAGCATCAACGAAGTCTTTCGTGAATTTTGTAATCCAACCCAATCCAGCTTCCAGTGGTGATGTCGTTTCGTCGATATCATTACCATAAAGACAGAATCCCATTTCTAAACGAAGTGTGTCTCTAGCTGCCAAACCTATTGGTTTAATACCGAAATCTGCCCCAGCTTCCAATACCTTAGCATATACTTGAGCAACTTCATTGTTTTTACAATAAATTTCGAATCCACCTGAACCTGTATAACCTGTAGCAGAAATGATAACGTGTTCGATTCCAGCAAAATCAGCTACTTCGAAGTGGTAATATTTGATATCCGACAAATCTATGCTTGATAAAGACTGCATTGCTTCAACTGCTTTTGGACCTTGAATAGCAAGAAGAGAATAATCATCAGAAAGATTTTTCATTTCCGCTTTCATTGAGTTGTGTGAAGAAATCCAATCCCAATCTTTGTCAATGTTTGAAGCATTTACAACCAATAAGTACTGTTCTTCTTTTATCAAATAAATGATCAAATCGTCCACAATTCCACCTTTTCCGTTCGGCATGCACGAGTATTGTGCTCTTCCAACTGTTAATGCGGTCGCATCATTCGTCGAGATTTTTTGAATTAAATCCAAAGCCGTTGGCCCAGAGATTAAAAATTCACCCATGTGACTCACATCAAAAACTCCTACTGTGTTGCGCACTGTTTCGTGTTCTGCATTGACTCCTTCGAATTGAACCGGCATATCGAATCCAGTAAAAGGAACCATTTTTCCGCCCATGGCGATGTGTTGATCGTTTAATGTTAGTTTTTTCATGGTGTAATTAATTTGAGGACAAAAATAATGAACTATTGGAATAGTTTGAATGTTCCTTTTGATTGATGATTAAATCGTGCCTGGTTTTAGGGGGTGGATTTAGTTTAGGAGTACATCAATAGCCCGTCAATCTTCAAAAAGTTGTTCGGCAATTAGCGAACTGCTAAATATTATATTTTTCGAAATTAGATTTGAAACCCCGTAATTAGAAATCCGCTAATCCAACATTTATTCACACATCTCCGCCAGCCTCTGTCCAACCAATGTTCCAATTGCAACGCCCATGCCGCCCATGCGAACACCGATGCAAACCCGAGAATCAACGCGTTTTATTATCGGTTCTTTTTTGTTTCCTATTCCCATAATTCCAGCCCAGCGATGTTCTATTTCAAAGGTTGTTTTTGGCAAGATTATTCGCTTCAATTTCTCTTCAATGGCACTTTGAATTTCTTGTGTAATAAAAAGTTCGGTCGTTTCTTCCTTTTTAAAATCAAGGTTTCGTCCACCACCGATTAGTAAGCGATAACCAACATTTCTGAAATAATAGTAGCCACTGTCGATATGAAATGTCCCAAGTGTTTTTAAATCAGGCATTTCCTTTGTTATCAAAACTTGGGCACGAGCCGGTCGAATCACAGTTTTTTCATCAATTTCAGGTGTAAAACCATTGGTGCAAATCACCAAATTACTCGATTTTAATTCGCCGTAGTTTGTCTCTAATATCACATGGTTTGTATTGGAAGAATAGGACTTCATTTCCACTCCTCGTAGAATCGTAATTCCGGAATCTTGCGCACGTTTGATTGCCGTTTGAATTAAGAGAGAAGTATCCAGTTGACCTTCCAATTTATTCTTGAAGGCAGAATCCAAATTTTCGAATCCAAATCTTTTACTGGCCTCTTTGTCTTCCGCATAAACATTTGCTTCTCCTGTGATCGATTTCAAGGCAAGGTTTAGTTCTTTTAGCTTAGACCGAATTTCCTCCGTATCTGTTTTATTCTCCATCAAGTCCCACGAACCGAGCGTTTGCAAGTCGATTTCTTTTTCCCCTAACCAGTTTTTAAGGGCTTGAAGGCCTTTCCAGCGCATTTCTACTGTTTTCCACACTTCCATTTCTGGCGTATTAGATAAATCGTCCATTATTTCGCTGGGTGATCCAAAACAGGCAAATCCAGCATTTTTTGATGAAGCAGTAAAGGGTAGTACACCTTTGTCAAGAACAAGAATTTTGGCTTTTGGATGCGTTTTTTTTAAATGAAATGCAGTGCTAAGTCCCACAATTCCAGCGCCAACGACAATGAAGTCGAGATCGCTGGTTAACCACTTTTGCTCCCAAAAAGAAACGTTAGAAAATTCAAATTGCATGCAGTAAAAATACTTTAAACTTTTAGTCCTGAAGAATTCGATTCTTATAAGGTGTAAAACCACCTCATTTTTCCGATATTTGTTCATTAAAATAAAAATGGAATGTTTTTTGAACGTTTTTTGTATCGAATTGTACAGCATAGCGTTAACACATTAGTATGAGAATAATTCTTGCATTTTTCTTGCTCATTTTGAGCGTCTTAAGCTTTGGTCAAACCGTACAATTCGACTATGGTGGACAAATCACCAATTATGAAACGGGTAAAAAAGAAACAGGAGTAAAAGTCACTGTTACATCAAACGGAGTGACGCTAGCTACTTCAGTAACGGCGAGCAATGGTAAGTACATTATAAAATTTGATTCACCTGCTCAATCCAAGTACGATATTGTTTTTTCGAAAGCGGGATTTGTTTCTAAACGTGTGAGTTTTGATTTGAAAGACCTGAATACAGATGGGATGAAGGACGGCCTAAAATTAAGTCCTTTGGAAGATTTGAGTTTAGAAATATTCCCTGTAAAACTAGATATTGATTTTTCCTTTCTTGAAAATGAGCCTGTTGCCTTGTTCACAGCTGATAGTAAAAGCACGAACTTGAAGCTCGATGTTTCTGCCAGTCAACGGATGAAGCAAAAAATTGAAGGTTTGTTGGATAATTCGGCCAATACGTTTGACAATACAGACGTCAAATACAACGATGCGATCACCAAAGGGGATTCGTTTTTCAAGGAGAAGAAGCTGGAAGAAGCTTTAAAACAATTTGAAGCCGCAGCCTTTTTAAAACCAAAAGAATTTTATCCACAAAAGAAAATTGCTGAGATTGATGCTTTATTGAAAGCAAAGACAAATGAGAGCTATGGTCAAAATGAAACTGATCAGCAATACAACAATTACATCAAAGCGGCGGATAATTTCCGTGACGAGAAAAAGTATACCGAAGCACTTTCGAAGTATCGTGCAGCTATGCGGGTGAAGAATGAGCAATATCCGAAAGATGAAGTTGCGAAAATTGAAAAATTAACGAATGAACTAGCCTCTACCGAGCGAAAAGAACGCGAGTATTTGGCGGCGATCACAGCTGCTGATTTGGCTATGACCTCTAAGCAGTACGATCAAGCGATTAAGCAATTCATCACAGCTTCGGGTATCAAACCGGACGAAAAATATCCAAAAGATCAATTGGCTTTGGCGCAAAATGCGTTAAAAGAGCTCGCAGATAAAGAGGAGTTGAATAAAAATTATGATGCTGCCATGAAGGAAGGTGCTTCAATTTTCACGCAATCAAAATTTGCAGAGGCGAAGGCGAAGTATATAGAAGCTTCTGGATTGAAGCCTCATGAAAGTATGCCAAAGGAACGCATTAAAATGTGCGATGATCAATTGGGAAAATTGGATCAGGCGAAGAAAATCGAAGAAGAAATAAATGCGTTGTTTGAACAAGGGCAGGAGCAGATAGATGCTAAGACCTACACAATGGCCAAAGCGACATATAAGAAAATACAGAGTTTAGATCCAAAAAAGAACTTGGCCAAAGTGAAATTGGATGAAATTGAGCGTTTTATTAAAGCAGATGAGGATGCAAAGAATTCTGAGGCACGATTTGCGAAGTTTGTTAAAGATGCTGATGCTGCTGTATTAAAAGAAGATTTTGCCTCTGCTAAACAAAACTATGGTGCTGCCTTGGAAGTAAAACAAGACAAACCTGTTCAAGATAAATTTGATTCCGTCGTAAGTAAAATTAAGAACATTGAAGCTAAAGTTCTTGTGAAAAACGAGTACGACGAATCCATGGCAGCAGCCAAAAAGCTATTTGATGAGAACGAATTAGAAAAGGCACGATTGAAATATCAAAATGCAGCAAGTATTGATTCTACACAAATAGAGCCAAAGCTTCGTATTGATCAAATTGACGCACGATTGAGCAAGAAATCGGTTGAGGAAAAGAAATTCAGAGCCTTAATCGATAAAGGAGATGTATTTGTGCAACAAGAAAGATATTTAGAAGCGATCAAAGAATTTGATAGTGCGTCTGAAATGCGTCCGACGGAATCAGAGCCAAAAGAAAAATCTGCAGAAGCAGCGAGATTGGCCCGTGAATCTAAAGAAAACGACAATAGACAATTTGAGAGAATTTTAAGTGCTGCGCGAACAGCTATCGATTCGGTGGATTATAAAAAAGCGACGGATTTAGTGAATCGTGCTATAACGAATCGCGCACCAAGTTTACGTCCAACTGATTCTCGTCCGGAGGACATGTTGAAGGAAATAAACACGCTAGAAATAGCACAAAAAAACTATGACAACTTAATTGCTACTGCTGAAAATGCGGAGGCCGCGGACGATCTTAAAACGGCCATTGAAACGTATCGAAAAGCAGGCGACATTAAACCGAAAGAAACACTTCCTCCGGCTAAAATAGTGGAATTAAGCAATGTGTACAATGATTTGTTTAGTGCTGCCGAGAGAGAACGCAAATATGCTGAGAACTTCAAAAAAGGAGTGTCAGAAATGAACATAAAAAGCTACAATTTGGCTTTGGCTAGTTTCCAAAAAGCGAAAACATTCAAGCCAGATGACCAAGTGGTACAAGATAAAATTTCAGAAGTTCAACAGATATTAGATGACCTAGCAAATGCTTTGGCGAATGACAAAGAAAGAAAAGCGCAAGTAGATGCTCTAATCAAGGAGGCAAATGGATTGTTTGATAGGAGAGACTGGAGTCAAGCGAAGTTAAAGTATCAGCAAGTTGTTGCGCTTGATACTGAGCAACCGTATAGCACATCGCGAATAGCGGAGTGTGATGCCAAATTGCAAGAAGAGAAAAATGCCGTTGCGGATGCAGATTATAAAGAACTGATTGCTCAAGCGGATAATAATTTTGAGAAAAAGGATTTCTTGCGTTCGAAGGAATTGTTTGAAAAAGCAAATTCGTCGAGACCCAGTGATCCATATCCAATCAAAAAGCTGGCGGAGTTGGAAAGAATCTTGAACCCAACGATAGTCAAAACGTCTAGCTTAGAGGCACTTGGTGATGTTTATACAGGCGAAGATTCAGAATTGGACTTAGTAAAGGCAGAACAAACACGCAAGAATAAAAAATCGGATGAGTTTTTGAAGACGAAGAATTCTGCGTTGGCACAAATGGAATTGGAAAATCAAAAATTACAGGATAAAACGTACAAAACACAAGCTGACTTAAATGCTGTGGAAGCCAAGTCGTCTGAACAGAAACTTGTTGCTGAAGCCAGAGCGCACGACAATGTGGAGCAGGTGAAAACGATACAGTATTCTGCCCGAGCGCAGGAAATAGAGAATGCTGAATACGACAAGGCGCAGAATTTACTTTCGCAAGAAAAATTGAATTATATTCAAAAGGATTTAGAAGTCATCAACGAAAAACAAAGTGCTGAAGTAGCGCAAAAATCGGCGGATTTAAAATACCAAGCTTCGGCAGTTTACGATGATGTGAGCAATAGAACGGAAATGTATAACAAGGCCAACATCAACAAAGGCAAGCAAATGTCGCAAATATCTATTGAAGCTTCTGTTGCTATGAATGACGACGAGTCTCGTTCATTAACGGAGGCTCAATTGAAATTGGCGAAGGAGAACGCTTCGAGTCAAATGTCTACTTTAGTGGAAGACCAGCAAGCAAATGCAGAACACAACGAAGATCGTTTCAGAGAAATTGTTTCGGCAAATGGAGCCACAAAAGATGCTTTTGACGATAAATTGAAGACTAGAAACGATAAAATCAAGAAGATTGAAAAAGATAATCTAGACAACTCTAAAGAAGCTTACAACCGCCAAATGGAGAAATATCTTCAAACGAAATATCAAATTGCCAGTCAAGGAAAAGTGAATGATCGTTATGTGGTGGAGGAATCAGGAAAAATCGAAGAAACGCAAATGAAAATTGCGAATCTGAAGAAGAAGTACGAAGTGGACATGGAAATCCGAACGACAAGTGGTAAAGACAAGAATGTTGATATTCAGAGCAACCTAGACTATATTGCCATTGAGGAATTAAAACGACAAGAAGAAGCGAAAGCAGCGCAAAGAGACAATGCCGAAATAATAAAAGAGGTGAAAATTACAGCCTCAGCGGTAGACGGTAAACTTGCTGAAAATAAGCAAGAATCTGTTTACAGCGCGCAAGAGTCATTGGACAAAGTGAAATCGGCTAGTCAAGTAGCATCAAAAGGAAGTTCGGACAAACAGATGAAAAATGCTGGAGCCGTAGATGACTTGTACACTATTGAGCGAATTCGTCGTGAAGGCATGGCGATAAAAGCAACAAAAAATCAGCAAGAAACGATTGAAAAATTAAAGAATGTAGATGCGACTCCGGTTAAGGAAACAGCGAAGAATACCTTAGGAATGGACTTTCCAGAAGGCGTTACTGAAGAGCAGTTTTCGCAAAGTGGAACGGACGGCACCATTCATACGATCATAACACGAAGAATAGTTGTTATTGATGGCCATGGTGAAGTATATATTAGAACCCAACGTGATGGAATGGAAACCTTCAAAAAGAATGATCAACCGATTACAAAGCACACATGGCAAAAAGAAACGCAAGGTTCTAACTTGGTGCGTCACTAGTTTATGGATTTTAGGTGCTTGCACTTCTGGTCCGAATAATTCTGCAGAGCATGCCGCTCAACTTCAAGAAATAAAAGGCGAAACTCAAGGAACGACGTATACCATAAAGGTGGTCAATGGATCGGTGGAAATCGAGAAACAGGCGATTGATAGTATACTGCACGCCTTTGATTTATCTTTGTCTGGATACCACACCGAATCTATAATTAGTCAACTCAACGCCTCCGAATCGACCTTCGAAATTCCTCGATCAGATTCATTTTTTATCCATTGCTTAGCTGTTTCAGAAAAAATCGCGAAACAAACCAATGGTTCTTTTGACCCAACCGTATTGCCGTTGATCGCGTTGTGGGGCTTTCTGAAGAATACAGAAAAGATTCCCTCGCAAC
>DDBE01000036.1:0-164 GCA_002332715.1 Flavobacteriales bacterium UBA2040 | reverse complement strand
AAAGTGATAATCTCTGCCATAGGCGTATTTACTTATTTTTGGGGCGTCTATATCCTGCTGTGTGTCTTCAGGAAAGTAGTTGTAAATCAGAGAAACAACGCTTTTAGAATCTTCGACTAATAATGTTGGGTCTAGGCGTTTATCAAAATGGTTTTCCATGTACT
>DDBE01000159.1 GCA_002332715.1 Flavobacteriales bacterium UBA2040 | reverse complement strand
TTTGATGTGGTTTGCACTTTAAGAAACGAACTATTTCAAGCAAGAAGGGGACAAAGTCGGTTTTTACCGTTAAATCAAATTAAATTTACTAGGATTTGAAAGGATAAAGTGAATGTTTTTGGGATGAAATATTTAAAAAAACCTAACTTCGCTATAATGCAAGAAACAACCCAAGAACAAATACAACAAATCTACCAAGGGCAGAGCCTCTTTTTTAAGACAAACCGAACAAAGGATGTTCAGTTTCGATTAAAACAATTGCGTCTTTTTCTTTCCGTCGTTCAAAAATATTCTAAGAATATAGAAGAAGCACTTTGGTCCGATTTACGTAAATCTCCTGAAGAAGCATTTCTCACAGAAATTAGTATTGTAATTGCAGAACTGAAAAATCATATTAACAATATAGAGCATTGGGCAAAGCCACAAAAGGTTAAGACACCCATTCATTTGATGCCAGCAACGAGCAAGATACACACAGAACCTTTGGGCTTGTCCTTAATTATTACACCATGGAATTACCCCTTTCAATTGACGATGAATGCTTTAGTTGGCGCCATTTCATCTGGTTGTTGCGCTATTTTAAAGCCTTCTCCAGACGCCCCAGCTACAGCAAAGATCATGGAGAAAATGGTGAGCGAATGTTTCGAAACCAACTACATCGCATTGATTCAGGGTGGGCGAGAAACGAATACCATTCTACTTCAGCAGCGGTTCGACATCATTTTCTTCACGGGAAGCACGAAAGTCGGAAAAGTGGTCATGAAAGCTGCCGCTGAACACTTGACACCTGTTGTTTTGGAATTAGGAGGGAAAAGTCCATGTATAGTTGATGGTTCAGCAAACATCAAACGCGCTGCTAAAAGAATCGTTTGGGGAAAGTTAATCAACGCGGGTCAGACATGTATAGCTCCAGATTATCTTTTCGTTCACGAAAAAGTGAAAGACAAATTAGTCACTGAGATGAAGGTGCAAATCCAGAGTATGTATGGAGAAGATCCGCAAAAAAGTCGATTTTACCCGAGAATAATAAACGATGCTGCTTTTCAACGTTTGACAGGACTAATGAAAAAGGGAAATATCCTTGTTGGAGGCGAAACAGATGAAAAAGAACGATTTATTGCACCAACGATTATTGATGAATTGACTTTCGAAGATGAAATAATGCAAGGCGAGATTTTCGGTCCAATTTTACCCGTTTTTAGTTTCAAATCAATTGATAAACCGTTGGAATATATCAATTCCAATGAAAAACCTTTAGCGTTTTATTTCTTCGGTAAAATCAAAATAGCAAAACACGCATTGACTAATTCCTCATCAGGAGGCGGTTGTATTAACGATACCATTATGCATATTGCCAACGATCATCTTCCTTTCGGTGGAGTTGGTGGTAGTGGAATAGGAAGGTATCATAGTTATGCTAGTTTCCTGGCGTTTAGCAATCAACGGTCTATTGTTCAAACGGCAACATGGATAGATCTGCCATTTAAGTATGTGCCATTCAAGTGGTTCAAGTGGCTGCGAAAAATTTTGTAAAATCCAATTCGTTTGTGTACTAAAGATTTTCATTTTTTGAATATTCGAAGAAGGAGCTAACTATATTATTCGATGTTAATCATTGGAATTAACATTTAATATGTAGAAAGCAGTAAACGCTTGCCAGTAAAAAATAAATCCTTATCTTTGCACCGTTAAAATCACATAATGTGATAGCAACTACATAAGAATCATTAAAATAATATTGGCATGTATTTAGCTCCAGAAAAAAAAGCAGAGATCTTCAAAAAACACGGAGGATCAGAAACTAACACCGGTTCGGCAGAAGGTCAAATCGCATTGTTTACTTACAGAATTAGTCATTTGACTGAGCATTTGAAGAAGAACCGTAAAGATTATGGAACGCAACGTGCGCTTCAATTGTTAGTTGGTAAAAGAAGAAGTTTCTTAGACTATTTGAAGAAGAAAGATATCACAAGATATCGTGCTATTGTTAAAGAATTAGGACTTCGTCGTTAATTTTTTGCAACAACATATTCAATCAAAAGGGGGCATTCGAAAGTATTCGGCTGTCCTTTTTTTTTGAAAAGTTTTTATGAAAGGTTCGAAAATTTTTCGAACCAACAAACAAGTAAATTATATATATGAACATAGGAATAAAAAAGTCCATCACCATCGGAGGAAAAGAAATTTTCATCGAGACTGGTAAGCTAGCGAAGCAAGCTGACGGTTCAGTGGTGTTACGAATGGGCGACACAATGATGCTTGCAACAGTAGTTGCGGCGCAAGAAGCAAGAGAAGGAGTAGATTTCCTTCCATTAACAGTAGACTACCGTGAGAAATATGCGGCAGCAGGAAGAATCCCTGGTGGATTTTTCAGAAGAGAAGCACGTCCGTCTGAAGGAGAAATCTTGATGATGAGAATCGTGGATCGCGCAATGCGTCCATTGTTTCCAGACGATTACCATGCAGAGGTACAATTGATGGTTCAATTGTTATCGTATGACGGTATTCACCACCCAGACACTTTGATCGGTTTCGCTGCGTCATCTGCAGTAGCTGTTTCAGACATCCCGTTTAACGGACCCATGTCGGAAGTAAAAGTAGGTCGAGTAGATGGAAAATTGATCTTGAACCCAACGGTTGAAGAATTGAAAAAATCTGATTTGGATATCATCGTTGCAGGCACTGCGAAGGATGTGAACATGGTTGAGGGAGAAATGAAAGAAATTTCAGAAGAAGAGATGGTGGAAGTCATCAAATTCGCTCACGAAGCTATTATCGAACAGTGTAAATTTCAAATGGAATTAGCGAAGGAAGTTCCTTCTGCTTTCCCCAAAAGAGAGTACAATCACGAAACACATGACTTAGAGCTTAAAGCGAAAGTTATGACAGAGTGTTTTGATAAATGCAAAGCAGTTGCTCGTCAAGGTAATGCGAACAAAGCGTTGCGTTCTGAATTGTTTGGAGCAGTGAAAGACGAATTTTTAGCTCAATATTCGGAAGAAGAATTACAAGAGAAAAAAGGATTCATTTCAATTTACTTTAAAGAAGCGATGAAAAAAGCGGTTCGTGACGTAATGTTGAACGAGCAAGTTCGTTTGGATGGTCGTCGTTTCGATGAGGTTCGTCCAATTTGGTCTGAAGTTGATTATTTACCAATGGTTCACGGTTCTGCTGTATTTACTCGTGGAGAAACACAATCATTAACTACCTTAACCTTAGGTGGAAAAATGGATGAGCAATTAATTGACGGTGCTACTTTTAAAGGAACAGAGCGTTTTATGTTGCATTACAATTTCCCACCATTTTCAACGGGTGAAGCGAAGCCATTAAGAGGAACTTCTCGACGAGAAATTGGACATGGTAACTTGGCTTTACGTGCGCTTAAGCCGGTTCTTCCAGATGATAATCCTTACACAATTCGAATTGTTTCGGATATCTTAGAATCAAATGGTTCGTCTTCGATGGCGACTGTTTGTGCAGGTACCTTAGCATTAATGGATGGTGGAATCCAAATTAAAGCACCAGTTTCTGGTATTGCAATGGGTTTAATTACGGATGAAGGTAAATTTGCTATTCTTTCTGACATTTTAGGTGATGAAGATCATTTAGG
>DDBE01000044.1 GCA_002332715.1 Flavobacteriales bacterium UBA2040 | reverse complement strand
TTCCTGCGTTTCAAGTTTCTCTTGCCGAGGAATTTCTTCAGCAATTCGTTCCACATTAATCGTGTGCTCATAACTGTGGTATTTGAGGGTAGCGGAAAGTTGATTTGAAAGTTTTAGGATCACATTCTTCCGCATTTCGTTGAATTGAAATGGATGTTGAAGTATGTGGGTTGAAATATCCATGAGCTGATAAATCGAAGGTACTGAATTTTGTAGAAAACTGATGGCAATATAGCCAAAGCTTTTGTGGTTTGTGCTTATTTCATTCCCCTAAGGGCTTCCTCAATAGGGAAATCATTCTCAGTCAGTTCTAGAATTCGCTGAATTACTCGATCGACTGTTACATCAGGACAGGAAGCCCCCGAACTAATAATAATTCGTAAAGGGTCATTGTTGAGATTCACCTTCACTTTTTCTTCTACTTTTCGGTGAATATCGAAACTGGACCACTCCTCTTTGGCGTGTAATTTTGTTTCGTCATTGATGAAGTAAGTTGTAAATTTCTGTTCCAACAACTCAACCAAATGTGTCGTGTTTGAACTATTGTATCCTCCAACAACCAAGGCAATATCAGCCTCAATATCAAATAAGCCAATAGTCGAACTCTGGTTGTCGTTTGTCGCGTAACACAGCGTGTCTCGTGTCTCGGCTATATGATCTTTCACATTTTCTTTGCCATATTTATCGATCATCGTTTGACGCAGATAATCGGTAATTTCTTGCGTTTCAGTGGCCAACATCGTTGTTTGATTAACCACTCCAATTTTTTCTAAATCTTTCTCAGGATTAAAGTTCTCAGAATATTTGCCTTCGAAATCTTGATTAAATTGTTCCAATGAAACTTTGCCAAGAATGAAATTAGAAAGTTTCTCAGCTTCCATTATGTCTTTGATGACCAGGCTTGGTGCATTTTGTCGACTGTGAGAGAAGGTAGCACGAGTTTCTTCGTGGTTGTACTTCCCATGAATGATGATTGTATGGTCACTTTTCCCCAATTTAACGGCGCGATTCCACACTTTTTCCACAAACGGACAAGTTGTATTGTACGCATTGGTTTGAACACCAATTTCATTTAATTTTACTTCAATTTCTAACGAAGTTCCAAAGGCTGGAATGATGATAATGTCTTCTGCCGTGATCTCGCTCCAAGGAATCAATTGATTGCCCAAAGTGTCTTGTATGAAATCTAAACCATGACTTTGCAAATCTTCATTTACGCTAGGATTATGAATTATTTGACTCAGCAAATAAATGCGTTTCCCTGGGTTTTCAGCAATTGCTTTATAGGAAATTTCAATGGCATTCTCTACACCATAGCAGAAACCAAAATGTCGAGGAATCCAAAATTGAACTGTACCGAAGTCCAGAAGGGCAGGAGAGAAGTCCTTTTTTCTTGGATCATTCAGTTTGCGTTTGTTCTTAACGGCAGATATAATTGGCGAACGATAAAAGCTGGGGATTACGAATGTTTTCATGCTTGATTATAGTAAAACAAAGTTACTGATTTTTGTTTGAATGTATAAGTATCGATATAAGACTCGATGAATTAAAAATTCAACTAATTTTTTCAAGCTTTGCGTTTGTGTAGAAACAAGTTTTTCAAGAAATAGTGAACAGGTCTTTTATTGAAACAATTCTATTTTATCTATTTGCAGTTCGAATGATTCATTATTCTTGTTGGCAATTAAAAAGGTGATTTCTTCCAAAGTTAAATGATTAAAATTTGGCATATTTAATTTTCTGCCTCGAAAAGAAGGATAAAGTTCGCTAAGTTGAATTTGAATCGTTTGCCATTCGCCTGAGGTTGAAAATGTTGTGATGTAGGAATACTCATGATTTTTATTCGCTTTGACTCTAAACTGATAGTTCTTCCCATCTCCCTTTAGTCGAATATTTACGACTTCATTTTCTTTTGTTTTGATTTTATCAAAGCTATGTTGAACAGAAGCAAAACCGCCGTTATTTTTTGTTGATACCGTACCAGAGAAAACACCATTTCCTTGTTGGTTTATTTTTATTGAACTGGTCGATATGCCGCCCATCACACTATCATTAACAATTCGCCATTTCGTGAGGGATGAATTTTCGTTAAAATCAAAAATTGTTACATTTTGAGTCGACATAAAAAGAAAGATTAATGAGAGGAAAAACGTCATATTTGTAAGATTATGAAGTTATAACAGTTGAGTGAGTTTATAGTTTCGATTGTTCCGTTTTTACTTAAATCAACAAAAACGGTCAGAAGCTATTGCCTCTGACCGTTTCCACTTTATTCCATATACTTACAAGAAAATCTGCATGTCCTTGTTGTGTTTCACGCGGTATCGGAAATTGATGTTTTCTTTTTCTTTCGGTTTGATTTTTAACTTCCATTCGAGATTACCGCTTTTTTCGGTGTGCATCGCTCTATCTTTGTCCAATACTATAATCTCTATTTCAGGATTCGTTGTGATTGGAATTTGATCCAAAACGATAATTTCGACTGGTGCCGATTTCAAGTTTCTGATTTCGATATTGTAGGCTTTTGTTTGTTCCTTGTTGCTGCCAACAATTCTTTCCTTGCATTCGTCTTTCATCAAAGTACGACGAACGATAATGTTTGGATCTTTTCCTAAACTAAAGTTCACCGTGTCGTCCAATTGCGAAGGATTCAAGTATGTTTCTCCAATATAACTTCCATCAAAGAAGATATTGGCTTGAGCAGGAACCAATTGTAAATCGGAAAGGTTCGTCAATTCAGCAATCAAATACGCTTGTTGATCCAATTTTGGAATGGTGTAATATCGATATTGAGCTGGAATATTCATGTTTTTAATCAAAACCATGTGCTGTTCATTGTTGCTTTTAATGTCGTATGGCAAGTCAATTTGAAATTCAGCTGAAATCATGTGATCCACAACAGTTGTGAAATCTGCTGTCGTTTTAGCGTTGTACGCAACACCTGAATTGTTGGTGTAAACGGCATCTTCAATAGCTTCTGTAACAGGTCTTGGAACATTTCCATAATTGACGTTGTTGTTCCGCGAAATTTCCAAGTTCTTACGTTTATAGTCCAACTCTTTTTGTTGCAATTGGTAATTGTTATAAGTGATGTACCAAGGGTGCATTGTTGGCAATGTTTTATTCTGGAAAGGATTGTTGGTGGAAATATTCAATTTGATATTCTCCCAATCTTCACCTGAATTCTGATAGACTTGCGCCTTGTAGTTCATATTGATATTTCCGCCTGTTACATCAGCACGCATATCGTAAAGTGGCGTCCAACCTGCTTCGCTGACTAGATACGAAACAATCATTTTTCCTGTTGCGGCTGCTGTGGAAGAGAGTGTTACGGTAATTCTATGACTTGGTCCTTTCGGTTTAGGATGTAGTTTGGCATCGTTTTGGAAATTTTTCAGTTTCGATAAACGAGCATTCATTTCATTTCTAACTTCCGATTTATCGGCATGTTTTTTCTTTTGAATGGTCAAATTCTGATTGAGCTCCAACATTTTTGACATGTAGAAATCGATGGCTTGTTTCAAAAGTTGAATCGAGTCGTTTACCTTTCCTTGACCTTTCATCGATCCATTGTTGGATAAAATGTTCTTCGTAGCTGTATAAACGTCAATGTTATCTTGAATTTGTTGGATTTCATAATTGATTTGTTTCAAGGAATCTTCCAACTTGGAAATGTCCAAACGAACCTTTAAAGGAAGTCCCTCCAATTTTATTACTTCTGGTTTTGGGTAAAAAAGGGAATACTTAGAATCGATAATAATCACAGAATTGCCACTTGCAATGACCTGAAGACTATTCGGATCAATGTTTGGACTTACTCCATCGATTATGACTTTCGTTACTCCGGATTTGATCGAATAGGAAGCTTTTCGTTTGATTTGAGCTCCTTTTGCGTACACCGTTACCTCGGTGATATCAGATTTAATAATGTCTTCCTCGTTGGCATATATGGATGTAGTAAAGACAAAACTGATGAGTGTAATAAAAATTGATTTGTACATGATTGATTTATTTTTGGGTC
The DNA here is from genome assembly GCA_002332715.1 of Flavobacteriales bacterium UBA2040. Classification (GTDB taxonomy): domain Bacteria; phylum Bacteroidota; class Bacteroidia; order Flavobacteriales_D; family Crocinitomicaceae; genus UBA2040. The sequence continues at coordinate 3,343 of DDBE01000044.1, read as the reverse complement.
TGTACAAGTAAGTGCTGAATGGGTTCAGATAAAGTTGTGTGTTGGGGTTTAAGTGATTGTTTTACAATTGATTAGAGTTCAGTTTGAAATTCACAAACATCTGATTAAATGACATTTAGCGCAGTCGTCAACAGCACCTCATCTAAAAATTTAAATTTTTATTTGATGATTTTAAACCAAATGTAGATGCGATAAACGCAGCTAGAAAATCGAATTGCGCAAGCTTTTGTTTAGAGTTGTGAAAATCCTAAATTTTGTTTTGTGCCAATGGATTCAGTTAAACGTCAATCTATGTTAATTTTCTTTCAGTATAAGATTGAAACCCAGTCAATTCTTGTCGAATGTGTACTTTTACTCTTCTTAAAAGTGTACGAATTTGTCCGTTAAATCAGCTTATACATCCAAAATTAAAAAGAGCATTTCTGAAATCAATCAGAAAGATTGGACGGAAGTTGTCGCGAATAGAAACATTTATCTCAGTGTTGCATATCTTCAATCATTAGAGAAATCAATGAATGAGGACATGACTTTGTTCTATTCCGTGGTTTATGATTCGGATAGAAAACCGGTTTTAGTGGTTGCGTTTCAACTCGTATCCTTCAAGTATTGCGGCGGAAATCATCCGCACATTTTCAAACATTTTTCGAACGAAAAGACCGAAGAAGGTTTTAACATGAAAACACTGGTTTGCGGAAACGTATTCTCGGATGGAGAAAATGGCTTTCTTTGGAACGATGGTATATCCGATGCAGATGCTATTGGACAAATGACGAAAATCGCCGATGAAATCAAGAAAGATCCTTCGGTTAAGAAACAGCTTTCCATCATCTTATTCAAGGAGTTTTTTCCTGGTTCAGAACCGTATGCTGATCTTTTGAAAGACCACAGCTACAAGGATTTCATGATCGATGTGAACATGGTTCTTGAAATGCACGATACTTGGAAAACTATGGACGATTACTTGGAAAGTATGACCACCAAATTCCGCACAAGAGCAAAAGGAGTCTTTAAAAAATCGGCCCAATTAGAACTGAAATCGCTTTCAGCAAAAGAAATTGAAGAGCAACATGATCGCATAAATGAGCTGTTTTCAAACGTCGTTGCAAAATCAGATTATAACCTTGGAACCATGATGCCCGACACTTTTGGAGCACTCAAAGCATCCTTGGGCGACACTTTTTCTTTCCGCGGAATTTTCCTAAAAGAAGAATTGGTCGGATTCAGTACTTCATTCATCCACAAAGGAATAATAGAAGCCAATTATGTAGGCATGGATTATGAACACAACAAGGACATGGCGATATACCAAAGACTTTTGTACGATTATGTCGAACAAGCTTTGGCCCTGAATGCGAAAGAACTCCAACTCGGTCGAACTTCAGAATTGATCAAAAGTTGTTTGGGCGCGAAACCTGTGAATATGAAATTGTATGCCAAGCATAAAAAACCTGTGACGAATATCTTGTTGTCGACTGTTTTGAGTTTTTTATCGCCTAGCAAATTCGAATTGAGAAAACCTTTTAAAGCTAATTTCCCGAACTAATGGATTCATTAACGCAAATAGTACTTGGAGCTTCCGTTGGTGAGGCCGTTCTCGGAAAGAAAATTGGAAATAGAGCCATGCTTTGGGGTGCAATTGCCGGAACGATTCCTGATTTGGACGTTTTTATCCGCTATTTCACCGATCCAATTACTTCAACGGAAATACACCGAGGCGTATCGCATTCTATTCTGTTTGCTATTGTGATGGCCTTTGTTTTGGGCTGGCTCGTCCATAAAAATGAAAAACTGACCTTTGGATTGCTGACTCTTTCTGTTTTTGGATTGACGGCAATTGTGACGCCTTCGGCTATGTTCAGAATCATAATGATTCTTCTAATTCTAGGTGTTTTTACGCTGATCTATTTTACTAAAATTAAATCGACAGTCACTGCCAAAGATTGGGGTAAACTCTTTTTCTGGAGTTTGGTTACGCATCCTTTGCTAGATGCCCATACAACTTGGGGTACACAGCTGTTTTGGCCTTTCGAATACCGTTTGGCATACAAAAACATATTCGTTGCAGATCCATTGTACACGGTTCCTTTTCTCATATTGGTAATTGCAGCCCTGTGTTACAAAAGATCGAATACAAAGCGCACGAAAATCAACAATTGGGCGCTCATTATCAGTACTTCCTACATGGCTTTAACCCTTGTTTTCAAAGGAATTGCTCAATATAAGTTTGATAGCGCATTGAAGGAACAAGGCATTGCATATACTGAAATGGATACCCAGCCGACGCCACTAAACAGTATACTTTGGAGCGCTCAGATTGAAACGAAAACTGGATTTACTTCTGGATATTATTCCCTTTTCGATTCTCGTCCGATTGCCTTCCATACAGAAATTCCGAAAGGGCATTACTTATTGAAACCTTATGAAAACAACAAGCAGGTTCAACAGATTAAAAAAATTGCGACCAGTTGGTATTTCGTTGAAAAAGACACGAATGGATTAGTTTTCACCGACATTCGTTTTGGCCAGTTTGGCTTCGACGATTCGGCTCAATACATGTGGAAATACAACCTCAAAAAAAATATCAATGGAAAACTAGAAGTTGAACGTTCTGATTTTTCACCGAGAGATATAAATATGAAAAAGGCCTTTGGTGACCTTTGGACACGTATTAAGGGGAATTAATTATCCCCATTGAAATAAAATTCCGCCCATCAAAGAAAGAGTGATAATCCAGTAACCTGCATTTACGAATCCATATTTTACTTTTTTACGCTCGAATAAACCGTTCGTCATCAAAATTGGTAATGCAACGAAGATTCCAATCAGTGCTCCGTGCAGATCGCCATGTTTATAGGTTCTGAAATTTTGACCGTATTGATCGATGAAAGCTTTCATCGTGATATCCAATTCTGAACCAGACACGCCGAATCCTTCTTCATTAATCAAGATTGAAGAGTAATCTGTTTGATGAACAACGAGAGAAAACAACATAATTCCTATCAAGAAACTCAAGAAATAAGCAAGTCCGTAGATCATGCCCATATTTCCTTCTCGCATCTTTTCTTAGGCCATTCCAGTGACTTTCATCCAGGCAGTGTCCACTACTTTTGGGTGATAATAAATGAATCCTATAAGAAGAGGAACAAGAGCCGAAAGGGCAACACTACCGATGTTTGGAAACATAAAACATTAATTTATGGGTTAATCAAATATAGCATTTTCAAATTTGGAAGAACAAAAGAAGTAGACGTATCCCAAATGCAACCATCACAATGCCAACTAGTTGAAAGAGTACTTTGAGGTGTTTTGGCTGAATGTGCCTTTTTAATTTAAAGGCGAAAAC
>DDBE01000207.1 GCA_002332715.1 Flavobacteriales bacterium UBA2040 | reverse complement strand
TACAATGAGGCATAACGTTTTGCAGCTACCCGAAGGTGGCGATTTCGAAGCACTTCACTGTCAACCAAGCACAAACTTTGATAGAAGCACAAAGCTTGATTTAACCACTGAACCGCCACTTTTGGGTAGGTGCTGTTAGCTGCTGGCATTCTTTCCAATCTCTCTAACATTCTTGTTTTTTTGATTTAAATACTCAACAACGATTTTTCCAAATTCTGAATTCCTGTCGTTGATTTGGACGAACATTGTGTCAATTACTCTTGTCAAAGCCATTAATGCCCATGTGGCTGCGTACATACTTTTACGTTGTTCGTTGTTTTGGTTTAAGAATAAATCTTCAATCAAAAACTTTTCTGCATCAGGGTCTTCTCTTTTTTGGCTAAAAAATTTGTCCAAAGCGAAACAAGCCACAGTCCATGCTTCTAAACCACGACACGATTCATAATAAATAACTCGGGATTCATTATGACTTGGTACTATTAGTTGAGATTTGTCTTCAACTGTTCCGTCCCAAAACATGAAATCATTATTTTCTAAAGATTCTAGATGTTTCCATGTGCCACGTTTCAAATGAGGAGCATCTTCTATATTTCCATATTCATTAATTATTGCCGTTTCAATTTGAGGTTCATTTTGACCCGATAAATTTTCTCTTTGTGAATTTGATTCCAATAAAACTAGAAGTCTTTCATATGGAGTGCAACCATTGACTTCACCTTTAAGATTTAGATGATTGAAAATTTCATTTATTTCTTGTTCGCTATGGTTTTGTCTAAAATCGAATAAAAGCTCTCCTTCGTCTTCCGATTCTAAAGGCTCAAGATTTAAGTCAATTTGAAATTTACTAGCTACATAGTTGCAAAAATCCACTACTGTTTTCTTAACTCGATAAGATTTATTCCTTGTTGCATGTTTTTTAATGCTAAGTTTTTTCGCTTTCGAAACTTCCCAATTACATAATTCTACATGTCGGATAAGTTGTTCTTTACCACCGTTTGCAACAACAATGTTGTTACTTCCATATATTGAAATCAATATTTCCTTTTCTAGCCTGTGGCAATCTTGTGCTTCATCAATAAATAAGGTTCTTTTTCTCCTGTGTCCACCAACTCGTCTATTTTTGAATTCAATAAAACCTTTTTCGGTTATAGTTTTTTTGCCATCTTTTTCGCCTTCATATTTTTTACTTAACCCTATTGCAACATCAAGAAGTTCATGTTTATCTTCAATGTTGTACTTTTCGTAAAACTGTTGAGGGTTTTCTATTTGCAATAAAGTGTTTTCAAGTACACCGTAATAATCAGCTAAGAAAACTTCATTTGCTTCTATATTTCCTAATATTTGCTTCTTGTGATTAAAAAAGTCTTTTGTAGATTTTTTTAGCTCCGTAGGGTTGGTAATGTTTCGCTTTTGGAGAAAGTTGATAAAGTCGATGCCTACTTCTTTGGTTCCAACGTCAAATGATTTATGGTTTTGAATAATTGATTTTATTGAATTTAAATCAATGTTCTGTTTGCTAAACTCGGGACTAACAATGTTATAATAAATTTCATGCATTCTTGTTTTGAGAACTGCTAAAAGCTTTTCTATTCTGTCAGCGTTAAGTACATGGAGGACACCTAATGATTTACTAAGCCTGTAAAAGAAAGCATGAAGTGTCAATACAGAACCTTCTCCTGGCTTAATATCACTATTATTGTTAAGTTTTGCGTTTACATATGATTTAACAGTTTTGGCAATATCAAAAATCAAAAGTTTATTGTAAGTCAAATACAAAGTGTTTTGTCCATTGCTAATGCATTTCATTGTAAGCAAAAGCAATTCACTTGACTTTCCCGTTCCTGCCTTTCCATTGATTATTACAAGATTTTTGTTTAGTTCTTCAAAAATCACTTTTGAACTAGATAGTTGCTTTCCTATTCGTTCAACTTTCTTTTTTGTCAGATAACCAATTTCACTGTCTTTTGATGCTTGATTTGTTATTCTTTCAATGTCAGAAGGCAAATTTTGATAGCCAAACTCGCCTTTCCAATCTTTATATGCAATGAAAATATCAGAACTATTTTGAGAAAAGTATTTGTGTATGGACTTGAAGTCGAATGTTTCAGAAACTAAATACGAATTGAGAACAAAATCACCTTTACCTTGTATGAAGATTAGTGGTTGCACATAAAGGTCTTCCTTTTTTAAGCCGCATTTGTTTGATAAATAACTAATAAGGCTAAATCGCATTGAATTTATTTCCGATGAATAGTCAACATACTCTTCATTGGCTACAATCTGGTTATTGTCGTCAATTGAAATGGTGTCGTCTTGAAATTTAGTTACAAATTTTATCGGTATAATCTGATTATGGAAATATATTGCTCTTTCCTTGGTCCATTTTGGTTTGTAATAATTTTTGTCTTTAGGTGCAATTGCTATAATTAGAATTAGGTCAATGTTAGTTTCAACTGAAACTGAAACAGGGAAATTATTGAATAAAAATATTTTGGCTTCAGAGCAATTTTTACCAATCGTATTTTTTAGACTTTCTTCAAAAACCTGATAGTCAAAAAAATCACTTTTGCCGTTAATTGGGATTATTTCTATGCTCATGGTTGTCGTTCTTTATGCTTGCAGCTAACATTAGTATAGACGCAACT
>DDBE01000165.1:4070-10276 GCA_002332715.1 Flavobacteriales bacterium UBA2040 | reverse complement strand
TAAGAATAATTGCATTTCAGCTTCAATAAATTCTTTACTCATTTCTTTGGAGTATCCTGATGATGTTGCTCCATCTTCCTCTAGCGCTACCGTCAAAAAGGTTGCTCCCATTGATTCGATTTGCTCGGACACCTCTTTTCTAGTGTCAAATGCCCGAACTATTGCACCAAGCGAATTTGCTGCACCAATAGCAGCTAATCCGGCAACACCAGCTCCGATTACCAAAATCTTAGCAGGTTCTACTTTTCCTGCTGCTGTAATTTGACCATTTAAAAATCGCCCAAAATGATAAGACCCTTCAATAACAGCTCGGTAGCCAGAAATGTTGGCCATAGAAGATAATACATCCATTTTTTGAGCCTTTGTAATGCGGGGAATTGCGTCCATTGCAATAGCATTTACCCCTTGATTCGCTAATTTTTGTAGCAAATCGTTATTCTGCGAAGGCCATAGGTAACAAAATAGAATTAAATTTTTACGCATTTTACCTACTTCTTCTAGTGTAGGTTCTTTTACCTTGAGAACAATATCTGATTGACTATATATATCATTGGACGACTCAATAATCAAAGCACCAGCATTAATATAATCAATATCAGAAATGTTAGCATTTAATCCTGCCTGAGTTTCAATTGAGACAGTAAAGCCTTGTTTAATAAGTCGCTTTACAGTCACAGGCGTAGCTGCAACTCTATGCTCCTCTAAAAATATTTCTGCAGGAATTCCTACTTTCATAACTTGATTTTAATGTTATATACTTGTAATTACGAATATGTTTTTACTATTTTCTTACCAAAGAAATTTGTTATACTTTGAAAGTCAATGAACTAATCATATGATAATCAATAACAATCAATCGTGACTTTTGTTTTAACTAAAAAGCCGCTTGATATTATAAAATAATTGTACTTCTAATTTCTTGTCTAAAAGATACAACAGAACCATTGTGCAGGATTATACAAATGAAAACCTGCATCAAACACTTACAATCGGCTAACACCAAAAAAGACATCTGAAAATGAATTTTCACATTCTCAAATATAATATTCCCCCTAATAAAAAACACTCCTTCATCAACAAAAGAAGGTCAATCCTCTCAGCCCAACCTTCACCCTATTCTGATAACGAATTAATTCTCAAAAAACTCTCTTAATCCAACCCATACTTTGCCTCAAGCAATGGACTGAACTTGAACACCCATCTTTGAATAGTGGAGTGATCCACTTTCACTCCTCTGATTCGTAACATCTCTAATACATCACGATAAATCAAAGTAAACCTTAGTCTGAAATAAACAGCTTGTAAAATGATTGATTTTGGAAAACAATGGTGCTTGAAAATAGTTATTTTAGTTAAATTAGATGCGACAGAAACGGAGCGATTGCTTTTGGTTTGAATGCTTTTGAGAGAAACGTGATAATAAGCATGCCTTGAAAAAAATATCCATTATTCTAATCTTCCTTTGTTTTTTTTCATCGATTGCACAATCGCAACATACTATAAGCGACACCATCTATCGAGAAGGTTCGCTCAATGCACTTCGAAAAAATATTGGAACGGATACACTTTTGATGCTTGAACGGATGGCATCGTATCATTTTCACCAACTGGTTAATCAGTATCGCGTTTCAAAAAGAAAGAAAACCATTTATTGGGACGACAAACTGTGGCTAGCGGCCCGAAATCATAATGTCTTTATGGTTCAAAACCTGAAGCATTTGAGTCATAGTGAGTCAAAATCCAAACCGTACGCAACCGGCCGTTACCCAGAGGACAGAATGGAATACGTGACTTATGGCAGTCGAGAGTTCCGATTTGGAGGATTTGAAAACTGCGCTGTTTCTGGAGGTATGGTTCCTGGAAGTATGGATTTAACTGTCTTTCGTGGTGAAACCATCGACGACCTTATTGACATGGCGATCGATGCTGCCGAAGTTTTTTTTGACATCTGGAAGCATTCACCGGGTCACAATGCAAACATGCTCGAGGAAGATCATCTCGCCCATGGAACCAGTATCATTTTTGGGGAAGTATCCGAATATGCCACTAGCGTATTCACTCAAAAACAGAAGTACTACGCTCCAGACGATTTGAATGTTGATTTTCTAGGAGAACAATCAGATTCATTTATACAATTGTTTGAAGAAAATGGTCAAAAGCATGAGGATTATTCCAAGGGAATGAATCGGATTGAATTTAAGTTATTCATTAGCTTAACTCACCAATTTAAGCAACGAGAAATTGAACCCGACAAGGGACTTTATAAACTGCTCAAGTACATAGAGGAACACCATGAAGATTCGCACTCAATTGAAAAGAAATACAAGAAAGCGACGAAGTATGCGGGGATATTCAAATTAATGAAGTATAAAATAAATTCACTTAATCATTCAGAACTTTTCAACTTCGAGGAATTTTATTCATTGGCAGGTATGGAGAGTATTGAACAGTTTATTCAGAATAATTTATCACATATAAACCATGCAGATGGATGGGCGGGTAAAGTGAAAATTATAGAAACCGGAGATCAATTTGAATTAAAGATCGAAGTCTTCACACTAACCGAGAAGAAAAAATGAATATTATGAACTCAAAATTATCTATTTTCGTTTTTACGCTTTTATTGAGCGTTTGGTCTTTTTTAGCTAATGCCCAGAAACAAAAAAAAATCGAGATAACCGGAGGGCTTACAGGATATTATTTCTGGGAAGAAGACTCACTAGGTTTTATCAAAAAGCATAAAACAGGTAAGCCATATCTGCAAAATTTCAAAGTCCGTTTTGATACGGAGTCAGGAAGGATCACTTCAAATAAACTGAAGGAAAGAACCCTAAGAGAATCAATTTCAAAGTTCGCTCATGAAAATAAATCATCCAGAAAAAAAAGAATAATTTCTGACAGCAGTGAAACTTTGAAGATTCCATTGAAAAAAATTCCTTCAGAGTTTCCTAATTCGATGATCATTACTCAACATGATGAGGAATGGTCGAGCCGCATTAGACAAAACGTTCTGTACTTTAACATCGTTGCAAACAAAATGAGGTTTTCACACGCATCAGATTCATTGATACTCAGATCGCTTGAGATTCGCATTAAAACTGAAGGACATTATACAATATATAGGACGTTCAATAAAAATGGGGTAATTGAAAAAGAAAAGTTGTACAATTATGCTGGAGAGCAGATATCCGACTCACTTTTACAAGATCCTGATCCCATTCCAGGAAGGTATTTGATCTTTTCGAATGGTTATAGAGGTCCAAAAAAAAACCGAGATAAAACCGATAATCTGATCACGAGTTTTGATCGTTATCAATATTGGTATAAGTTGGACGATACAATCATCCATCGTTTGAATCCAACAATGACATATTATATTGATGGAAGTATGGGAGTCAACACTTCTGTGCATAAATCGAAACTGAGGTTCGGTATCAGTTATGCCATGGCGAGAATTTTCAAAAATTCTAAAAAGACGAAACGAATTTTGCACACTAAAGAAAATGAAGTAGGATTTGATACTCGTAAATCGGAAGGTCGAATTGCAGGTCGTACTTTTCTTCGATCCCGCTGCATTTCACCAGATTGCGAATTTGTCAAAGACACGGTCGATATAGTTTGTCACAGTATGGGCTACGCTTATTCGCTCGGTTTTATTGAAGAAATCAAGGACAGGGTGATCTTTGGTAAGATATACATTCTGGCTCCAGAAAGTGCCTGCACGGATGGTTTTGACTGGCTAGAGTTTCAGGAGGTATGGCAGTATGGAAGCAAGTATAATGCACCTATGTCTGAACAGGATGTTGTAGCACCACAATGTATGGTGAAAGGACTTGAATACATGCCAGCCTCAAGGGGAGGACAAATCTTTATCCCAAATGATTTAAAGTTCAATAAGATTCTAGATATCCACGATACCAAATACTTTGATTGGATACTAAATCGTATACCGAAAGATAGCCGTGGATTCATTGATTAATTGCTCTGGCATAGACAAAGGTTCTGTATTGATTTTCAGTTTTTGAGCTTCTGTTTTGCCCTTTCCTTGAATTTCTATCTCTTTTTGTTTATGGTTAATGATAACTATACCATTATCAAAAGTTATAATTAAAAAACAAAGTTGGCGTGAATGGAATTCCTAAAGTAGAATAACTTGAATTATCTGAAAAATTGGTTGTTCGAAAGAGTCTTGAATTAGAGGTATTCAGTAAATTTAAAATTGAAACCCCTGTTTTTATGGATGACTTTTTCAACTTTTTGGTATACATGAAAGCGATATCTATTCTTGAATACGGTTTGATTTCAACCTCATTTTTTAAAGAAAAAGACATAAATCCAGAACCATATACGCCTGCGATACTAATTGTTAATGGTTTAAACCATAAATTCATCGATGCTTTTAGTTCATGTCGTTGACTTTGTTCTGGTTCTGTTATTGCACTTGAAGTGAGCTTTGAGTCTACCTGCTCATTAAATTGTCCGAGTGAATAGCTAAGGATTACTTCATGTTTCTTAATTCTCAGCTTTGAAAAAAAATCTAAACCATATGCATATCCACTAATTCTTTCTGAATTGACAAACGTATCATTTACTGAATAGCGACTAATCCCATTGAATGTTTTGTAATATCCTTCAAGATTAAATTCCAATGACTTTATAAGATAAGAAATACCAATTACATTGTGCATGGATTGCTGCACGGGCGTATATTTTTCGTCAGCTAATGACCATATCATTGAACGCGCTCCAGAAGTGTCAGCGAGTTGAATTTTGGAAATAAACTGATTGTAAATTCCAGTTCCGAAGTTGATGTTCCAATTCTCGGATACTTTTAGTTTACCATTCACACGTGGTTGGAGGTATGGTTTCAATTGCGTAATTAGAACGTCGCCTTTTAAACCAAATTGCACATACAAACGATTCCATAATGTTAATTGATCTTTTACATAAAAAGAAAGGCGATTAATTGCAAAGTCAAAGTTTTTGAGTGTGGTTGAGCCTTCAATTGAATTGAGAATAGAATGATTACGTATAAAAGCTGCAGAGAAATCCAACTGGTTTCTGGGCTTAGCAGGCAAGGAATGTTCAAAACGAAGCTGACATTCGTCTATTCCGTTTTCACGAATTGATGAATAGGTGTTAATACCATTTATAGAGTCGGAAAACGTTGAAGTAAAAGTCTCATTTGGTTTAAAGATACTATGTGAGAAGAGTACGCGACTGATTCCTCCACTCTTCCAATTGCGTGAATAGTTGATTGAATTACCTAGCTGGTAAGAATTTACTGTTAAATTAGAGGCATAGGAGAATACATCTTTTTTGTTAAATGATTCATCATATCCATCTAGACTTGCAATAGAACTAATCTGAATTCGATCTCTGTTTTTTAAAACAGCAGTGAATTTGAGATTTAAGTCACCGTAATCATAGTTTGGATAAACAAAATTGATCTTGTTAGAGTAAAATTTATTTTGAAAATTCATTAGTTGAAAATAGGATTTTCGAGCTGCAATTTGAAGCGTTGATGTTTTCTGTAGTAGTGGAACGGAGAGGTAGATGCTTGCCATTTGATTATCCAAATTTATGGCACTTGCAGTCTTTTTTTGTCCATCTTTACTATCAATAATAATTATCGATCCAACTCTGTCACCAATATTCACGTTGTATCCTCCTTTGTGAACCTGAATGTTTTTGACCATAAGAGGATTTACCCTACCTAAATCTCCATTCATTCCAGCGCCATCAAAAAGAGTAATACCATCATAGGTTATCTGCCCTTGACCTGGATAACTTCCCCAAATAATAAATTCGGAGCTGGACTCACCTGCTGCCATGATTCCAGGATACATTCTGAGATTATTAAAAATAAAATTGTTATTGCTTCCAGGTATAAATTTCGACCCAACATTGTTCAGTTGAATCTGTCCGGCTTCATCACCAGAAGTTACTGTGTAAATCTCAGGAGTTTTTGTATGTATCACAACTATCTCCTCAAGTTCTTTAATGTCGGCATTGAGAAGAATTAGATGCTTACTACCGAAGCTTAGAGAAGTGTCTATTATGACATATCCAAGATGTTTGACTTCAAACATATCGATACTTTGAAAGCCCCGATAGCTAAAACGACCTTTCTGGTCACTTTTAATCGTATTTTTTCCAATAGTTATGCTGGTGTATGGGAGGGGTTCTAAACTTTTTCCGTCCAT
>DDBE01000165.1:0-3835 GCA_002332715.1 Flavobacteriales bacterium UBA2040 | reverse complement strand
CATGGGAGGGGCTCTAAACTTTTTCCGTCCAACACTTCTCCTTGAAATAAAAACTGTTTTTGTCTTTTGGGTTTTGGTTTGTCGCCTACTGCGAACTGTTTTTTCCTTTTTCGAAACGTATATATCTGTCCTATTTGTTGAACGTCAAGATTACAATATTCGGCTAAAAGATCAATGGCTTTTTGCATTGAAGTTACCTTTTGATTCAAAGAGATTTCACATTTAGAAGACAATTTTGAGCTGATAGAAATTTGAACACCGTAGCGCATATTGAGTTCTAGCAATATTTCATTCAACAAAACTTTGTCGTAGTCGAGTGTAATGTTTTGACTAAACGCGCTGGTATTTATGAAAAGGCTCAACCAGAGGGTGAGGAGCAAATGAAATTTCAAAATTATGCTGGTATTAATGCTTTACAAGATAGATGTTTTCTCCCTTTTTCTCGACATTAAGCTCGAAGGTAAAGGAAACTATATCCAAGGCCTTTTGGGCACCGATATCTCGCATAAAAAGACCAGTATAATGAAGTTCTTCGAGATTTTCGATTTCTGTTTCTATACGTATTCCATAATGACGCTCGAAATCTTCAAAAACTTTTGTGATGGGTGTTATGTTGTAAAGAAATTTATTCAACCTCCAAGACACAACTTGGTCTGTATTGATATCATCTCTTAACTGCAACGTATTGGTTTCTTCATTCGAGGATACATATTGTTCAGGTGTTAGCATTACCTCATTTGAGTGTTTATAGCGAACAGCTACCCTACCCGTTTTACAATAGACCGCAAATTTATTAGATCTATTGTAGATATTGAAGCTGGTACCTATAACTTCGACAATTGCCATTTCGCTCACTACACTGAACGTTTCTCCTTTTTCAACTTCAAAAAAAGCTTCTCCCTGAAGTTCAACTTCTCGATTAAAATTCCACCAATACGGATGATAATTGATGGAAGTCTCGGCATTAAGATAGACTATGGATCCATCTGGCAGAATATGCTGCGAGCTTTTACCAGTGGAAGCATCGATTGTGGTTGTATATAAACGAGCGAATAATCCCAATCCTATCGCGATTATAATTGAGGCTGCAGATGCGTATTTTATCCAAACCAAACGATTCGTTACTGTTTTCTTTTTCAGTGCAGTTTGGTCTTTTGCAATGGTTTTCTCCAACGTAGCCCAAACATCTGCTTTGCTTTTCGTATAGTTTAGTTTGAGTTGAGAGAATAGTTCTTTCTCTTGTTTTACTAGATTCTTATTGTTGATCATATCTCAATGCTTTTCGGAGTGCTTTTAAAGCGAGTGACATCCTTTTTTCTATGGCTTTAACACCAATGCCGAGTCGCTCTGAAATCTCTTTATATGTCAATTCTTCCATTCTGCTCATTAAAAACACCTCTCGCTGAGCTAAAGGTAAAATGGATAATGTTGCTTCATATTTATTTTTTAATTCTGTGAAGTCAAATTTTTCTTCATTTTCATTTTTTAAGTCGTCGTGCGATAGCGTCAATTTGTAATTTAAGGCAGATTTTGATTTTCGATAATGACTGATCCAAAGTTCATTTGAAATTTTATATATCAGAGCTTTTGTTTTTTGAGGATGATAAATAAAGTCCTTTTCCCAGATTTTCATGAATGCTTCTTGAGTAATATCCGTCGCGAGATCTATGTCATTACATCGATAGAAAATGTAGTTCCGAACAGCGTCAAATAGTTCATTAAAACATGATTTGAATTCTTCGTGAGTCAAGTTATTGTAAATTATTCAGCGCTCATGAGATCACAAGCGCTGAATGAACATTAAATTTCTATTTTGAAGTTATTTTTCTTTCTTCCAGTCGTCAAGGCTGAATACATATTCGCCACTCCAATCGGCGGCAGTTTTAGTAGCCCATTCGTCACAGACTCTATCTCCGAAATCAATTGTTGCTACCCACGCACCTGTTTTGTAATCATAATATTTGATTACACCTGCAATGATGTATCCGCAATCTTCAGATTTCACCAAAGGTTCAACAATTACTTTTTTGTATTTTGATTTCTTTCCATCAAAATAAGATTCATCCTTTTTCAAATCAAATGATGAAACATTTCCATCTTTGGTTAGTTCCGCTAAGCTATTTTCTTCTCCCTGTCCAAAATTTACCTTTGCAACAGACACGCCATTTTGAACATATTCCAATTCTCCTGAAGTGTAATAGTCTGCCGAAGAAGACTTCAATAGAGCTTGACTAACATTCATTTCACCACCAGAACTTGGCAAAGTAATTTGAGCCGCTTCTAAAGAGATTTCTCTCGAAAAATCATCAACTCCGTTCTTTTCTTTTTTACATGAAGCTAATGCAATTGATACGATTGCTAGGCTAAAAAGTGTTTTTTTCATTTTAAAAAATTTTTTAAATAAAAAAAATACAATTATTGACATAAACTACTAAATATCTGTGTTTTAAAGTCATTACTACGATCATATTAAAATAAAATTCTATCTGTTTGGAAGTTTTATAACCAACAATAGCTTGAATTAAATCAACGTTTTCTGCAAAAAACAGTATATTTATAACACTCTCCAATTAATTTTAAGCGGTCCTTAACTTTAATTGAAATGAAATTTATAAATTTTTCAGTAATAAAATTTGCTTTCTTTTTAACAGCAGGTATTATTATTGCCCACCTCTATCCTAATTTATTATATTTTTATTTAGCTATATCCGTCTACATTAGCCTTTTAATAATATGGTTTATTAGTAAGGACCACTTATTTCAAACCACCTTTTTTGGCATTGTTACCTATACCTGTTTTTTCTTTTTAGGTGCTGTAACCTATCAAATTAATCTGCCAGAATTTCAAAAACATGGTTATTATCAAACTGATTCAATCGGTCTGAAAGAAAATATTCTTCAATTAAAGGTAAAAGAAGTATTAAAAAGCGACACTTATAATTCAAAATATATGGCTGAGATCATTGCCATAAACAACAACTATTTTAATGGAAAAATACTATTAAATATTAAAAGAGATTCCTTTGAGAAAATTTTAAATATTGATGATCTAGTATTGATTTCTTCAAAAATTAAAAAAATTTATGCTCCGTTAAATCCTCATCAATTTGATTATTCTATGTACATGAAATCACTGGGGATTTACAATCAGGTTTACAGTAGTTATCAAAGTTTTTTAAATCAATCTAAAGGCAAGCCGACACTACGAGGACAAGCAAGTAAGATCAGAAACCACCTTATAAAAAAACTAAAAAATAGTGCATTGACACCCAATGAAATAGAAATCGTCAAAGCATTAATTCTTGGTCAAAAAAAGGACATCAACAAACAACTCTATTCTGACTATGCAGCTGCAGGAGCTATTCATATTTTAGCCGTTTCAGGTCTTCACGTAGGAATCATATACTTTATATTAATAACGCTTCTAAGACCATTAAAGCGTCTATTTAAACATGAGTTGATCATTTCTATAATTATTGTAATAAGTCTATGGGGATTTGCATTTTTAACCGGTTTATCACCTTCTGTTATTAGGGCGGTAACTATGTTTTCATTTTTTGCTTTTGCAAAGGCTATTAATCGGGAAACAAATACAATTAACACCCTATTTCTTTCTTATTTTACATTACTTATTATCAATCCTTTATGGTTATTTCATATAGGTTTTCAACTTAGTTATTTAGCAGTCTTATCTATTCTTTGGTTACTTCCATTATTTAATAAAGTCTATTGCCCAAAAAATTATTTCGCTAGAAAAATTTGGGATATATTTACCGTAACGCTGGCTGCTCAAACAGGAATTTTTCCTTTGAGCATCTATTATTTTCATCAATTT
>DDBE01000193.1:3648-4297 GCA_002332715.1 Flavobacteriales bacterium UBA2040 | reverse complement strand
TTCTCTGATGATGTTAGGTGTCCCGATCGCTATTATTGGAAAAGCCATTAGTCAAGTATTCTTCAAAAAATGCTCAGACATTGTAAATAAAGGCGAGGCGGCAGAACCTTTGTTGATTCAAACAATGAAGACATTAATTGCCCTTTCAATTGTTCCTTTTTCAATTCTTTTTTTCTGGGGAGAACCTATTTTCACCTTTGTTTTCGATGCAGAATGGACCGTAGCGGGACGTCTATCAGAAATCATGGCAATTTATATGTTTTTCAATTTCGTGATTTCACCCATTTCTAATTTGCCCATAATTCTTAACAGACAGCGTGCATACCTTATCCTTGGAATTGTAAATAACAGCATTCAGTTGTTCTTTTTGGGCCTTTTGCCTTTTTGGGTGGACCGAAGCCTGGAAAATTTCGAATCAATTTTATGGGGAATGTCCATAGCTCAATCTGTGCTCCTAATTTACACCTCTTTTCTATTTATTAAATTTGCTCGTGATGGTCGAAAAGTGGTATAACAGATTTTTGTGGGTAGAACCAATAGAGATAGCACCAACAAAAGCGGATTTTGCCTTGTTGTATACCACATTGATTACAACTCTTTTTGTTCCATATATTCCTATAAACGCATCTTTTTTTCTTTCCTTAGAAGA
>DDBE01000193.1:2054-3386 GCA_002332715.1 Flavobacteriales bacterium UBA2040 | reverse complement strand
GTTTTTGTTGGTATGATAGCAGTTCGTTTACTAATAAAGCGATTTTTCTGGCTAGACAAATTTGTTATGATTTTGATGCTCTTTGCTAGCTTTATTTTACTGTCAATTCTCATTAATTCTCATCGAACCGAACTACGCGAGTATTTTGAATTATACAAAATCTTTAAAATAGGAATTCTATACCTATTTTCTATTTTCCTTTTTCTTGGAAGTAAAAAGATATCAGGTATTGTGAAATTTGTCAACGTCACCTTTGTTCTGTTGGTTCTTTTCAATTTACTTCACTATTTTAATGTGTGGCATTTTAATGAAAATGTCACGATTTTATTCGATTCAGACCAACGAGATACGCTTTATTTTGGATTAAATTCATTAGGTCTGCCAGCGGCAAAAAGAATGATTGGTACCATGGGGAATCCAAACAACAATGCAATTCTTTTTCTCTTGTTTTTTGCTTTTTATCAGTCTAGACTGACAGTTCTAAATTCGAAAAACAAGTCGTTTTTTATGTACAAATTAATGTTTTTCTTAGCAACTTTAATGGTTTTGTTGTGTCAATCTCGAACAGGTATTTTAATTGGCGTAGTAGTCTATATTATTGGCCTTTTTCAAAGGAAACTCACAAAGAATGTGCTTTATGAATTATTAATTATTGGATTAGCAGTCGTCCTAATGTTTATAATAAGTAGTAATTCTCTTCATTATCTTGCGAATACTAAACTAAGACTACAAGATAATTCTGCCGTTATGGGAAGATGGGAAGTTGCGAAGAAACTGTTCGCGATGTGGACTGAAAAACCAATTTTTGGCTATGGACCAAACAAGGCTTATATTTACGGGAACAAGATTTCTCCTGAGAACGAATACTTGTTTCATATGTGGCGATATGGAATTATGGGGTTAATCTTTTACTGTCTGGTGCTCTGGTATGTTCTTTTAAAATTTTTAAGGGAAAAAGTAAAAATGCCCTTGTATGTATATGTGATTGTCGTATTTTCTTTTGCAGCATTAACGAACTTGCCAGTCATGAACCCAAAGTTTAGTTTTATTTTTGCTCTTGTGGCAGGATTTGCAACTTGTCAATATTATATTCAAAAATGTCAAAAAAATGAATATGTGGAAACGGATTAAGGCGGGATTCAATTTCCGAATGGCGAAGCTTTTTCATCCTTGGTCGAAGCCGAGAATGTTGCAGTATTCGAAGAATTTCCAAAGTGAAAAAGTTGATAATTTACGAATCGGCAACTCTACCTTCATTGATTCTGCACAAAATTTAATATTGGATAATAACGTATATATTGGTCATCACAACTTTATTGAAGCGAGCAATGG
>DDBE01000193.1:420-1741 GCA_002332715.1 Flavobacteriales bacterium UBA2040 | reverse complement strand
GTAACGATAGGAAAAGGATGTCAAATCACGTCATTTGTATCAATTTCGACGCATTCAAGCCATATTTCTATTCGATTATATGGTTCAAACTACGGTAAAGCAAAAGAACATGTTGGTTATTTGAAAGGGGCAATCGATATAGGTGACTTTACCTTTGTAGGGCCACACTCCGTAATTATGCCAAATACTAAAATAGGTAAAGGCTGTATTGTTTCGGCATATTCATATGTGAAAGGTGAATTTCCTGATGGCGTAGTTATTTCTGGAAATCCAGCTACAATTATAAAAAATGTAGCCGAAATTGATGAATCATTTCTCAACGAACATCCAGAATTAAAAAAGGAATATTTGAAATAATATGGATTACAAATTTCTATCTGCCAACATTGTAAACCCTGAAGGTAAAGTCAGCTTAAAATTAGGCTCCATTAAATTGGCGAAAGGTTATCTGAAGTGCTTCTATCATCGATCTCCTAAACGCGGGTTTTTCGAGAATAAAAAATTCAATTTTGCCGCCAATAATATACAGAGATTTGAAAATAAGCTGGCCTATATTTCAACAGTAAAAGGAAAAAACTCGGCTGACTATTTTGCACGCAGATGTCAAAAAGTGGGACACACTTTTTCTCAGTTCATTCTAAATGAATATATCGAAGACATTATTCATGCCATTCATTTATCGGCAAGTCAGCGACAAGGAATTGTGCATACACTTCGTGATAAAATGAAAGGAAACAGCAAGTAATGAAGAAATTGCTCGTTATAGGAACAGATACCATTCACACGTACAATTATATTGCGCTAATCGAGGATTATTTCGACGATATTTTACTCATTACCGACATTATCAAAAAAGAAGAAAAGGTAAAAGCGATTACCGCAGATTTTAGTCTGAAACCTGCCAACCTGTTCAAAACACCAAAGAGAATCAAAAAGATTGTTGAAGATTTCAATCCGGATGTAGTTCATATTCACCAAGCCAATAGTGTTGCTTTCTTTTCGCTTATGTCTGGTGTTGGAAAACAGTATCCGACTGTTCTTACTGCTTGGGGAAGCGATATATTAGTGGTTCCCAAAAAGAGTTGGTTACTGAAGAAAATGGTGCAATACAATTTGAGTAAAGCACAGTATTTTACATCCGATTCACAATTCATGGCGGATGAAATGATGGTGCTGAACAACAAAGTCAAAAAGGTGCTCATTGCTAATTTCGGAATAAATGTAGAGGTGCAAGATGTGCCAAAAGAGAATATTATTTACTCCAATCGACTGCACAAACCGCTCTATAACATTGACAAGATAATCGACAGTTTCGCTGACT
>DDBE01000193.1:0-137 GCA_002332715.1 Flavobacteriales bacterium UBA2040 | reverse complement strand
AGATAATCGACAGTTTCGCTGACTTTGCAAAAGTAGAAGAGGAGTGGAAATTAGTAATTGGAGCGACCGGTGAATCAACCGATGCTTTGAAAGCGAAAGTCACAAAAATGAAACTCGAAGATAAAATAACCTTCGTT
>DDBE01000087.1:1428-3934 GCA_002332715.1 Flavobacteriales bacterium UBA2040 | reverse complement strand
GAAAGCCAAACGATTTGGGGAAGAGTTTATGGATTTGATTAAAGAGTTTGGTAAACGAGAAATGGTTTAATTAATCTTCCGGCAAATCATCAAACTCCTGTCGTTTCTTTTCGAACCAGGCTTGCATATCTTCAGGAGATTGCATCAACTCCATCATATCTTGCATGGCCGCTTTATGGTCTTTGTCGCCATTTTTGAACATTTCTGTGCTGTGTTTTTTGCTCATTTCACCAATTTCTTCAAAGGTATTCGCTCGAAATTCTAATCCGCAAGCGCCTCCCAATTCTTCACATATCATTGTTTTCATAGTTGCTAGTTTCTTTTAAAGATTCTAAATCTACTTTTATCAGTGGAATCGAACCAAATCTCATCCATGAAAATCCAAGGTGTATGACCTGCCCCATTTTTCCCTTCAGGAATGGTAAAATCCCCTACAATCTCTAATTCAATAAACTGTGCTTTTTTGTTGAGTTTCAGTTTGGTTGATTCCGAATCTACAGAGCTTGTCGCTTCTTTCCATCGTTTTCCATTTTTTGAATACCTAACTATCACTTGATTTGGGAGATGAACCCATGAAGTTTCTGCTTGCAAAAAACCAACATTGACTGTCGAAATATTCCGCTTTTTCTTAAAAGCAAAATTCATTTTGATGGTGCTCGTATCAAATCCCAACCACTCTTTTCCATTCCAAGGACGTCGACCGATGATTCCGTCTGTCAAGGTGAAAGCTCCATCTCCACTGTAATATGAACTTGGCTGAGTTGTCAAATCCCACTCGGCGCCTAAAGTGCTGTGCTGTAGGATAAACAATGTCACAGTGTCTGCATTACTGCTAGTCCCCGATGTAGCTTGAATCTTAACTTTGCTTTTAGCGGGTGTGCGATTCACTTTCAGTTTATTCTTGCCCAAAGGAATTATTGACTTTTTATTATTTCCGCTAATTTGTAGATTTTGAGATCCATCATCTTTAGTGAATTTGATAATAATTCCTTCTTCCGAGGTCGAAATATCTGATTGCACATAAAAAGCTGCTCGCGAGTAAGGTGTTTCCGTTTTATCGTAATAGGGAAATTCAAAATTTTTCAACCGAATGAGAAAGTCCTTGTAATCTTTATTCGTACCCCATAAAACCTCAGATAGTGCCACCATTCGAGGAAGAATCATGTATTGAACCTGATCGAAATCTTCCATGTATTCAGTCCAAACATTGGCTTGCGCACCAAGAATGAGTCCTCTTTTGTTACCACTCAACTCATTTGGAATGGGATTGAAACTATAGACTTTCTCAAGCGGCGTGTATCCACCGATGGCAAGAGGTTCTGTACTTCTATCGCTTTGATAATGATCGAAATAACAATGCGAACCAGGAGTCATAACAACCGGATGATCTTGCTCTGCCGCTTCGATTCCACCTTTTGTTCCTCGCCATGACATAACGGTAGCATTTGCTGCTAATCCACCTTCTAAAATCTCATCCCAACCAATTAATTTCTTTTCATTTTTAGTCAGAAACGCTCCCATTTGTTGAATGAAATAGGATTGTAACTCAGCTTCGTCTTTTAATCCGTTGACTTTGATTTGATTTTGGCAAGCGGAGCAGGTTTTCCAATTGGTTTTAGGCGCTTCGTCTCCTCCGATGTGAATGTATTCGCCAGGAAAAAGGGCAATGACTTCGCCTAGAATATCTTGTAGAAAGTCGATTGTTTCTTTTTTGGAACAGAAAATATGGTCGAACACACCCCACGTTTCGGCAACGGGCAATTCTTCGCCAGTACACGAATATTCAGGATAGGCAGCCAATGCAGCGCGAGCGTGGCCCGGCATTTCAATTTCGGGAACCACTTCAATACACTTCGTTTTGGCGTAACGAACGATTTCTTTTATTTCGGCTTGGGTGTAAAAACCTCTTTCAGGTTTATCGTCAAATTCTTTCGATGAACCAGCGTGCCCAATCAAGGTTTTTGCTCGAACGCTTCCAATTTCGGTTAGTTTGGGATACTTTTTAATTTCAATTCGCCAACCTTGATCATCTGTCAAATGCCAATGAAAGCGATTGAATTTGTACCGTGCCATCCAATCCAAATACTGTTTTACTTCATCAACCGTGAAAAAATGACGACTTACGTCCAAATGCATACCACGCCATTGAAATTTTGGTTCATCTGAAATGGAACAATACGGAATCGAAATCATTCCGTCCTCAATCACAACCATCTGTTTCAGCGATTGCATGGCATAAAACAGAGAAGCTTCGCTCGAATAATTAATCGTGATTTTATCCTTCACACGGATCGAATAATGATCCGTTGGAACGTTCATCATTCGTTCAAAAATAAGATCACCACCGTCATACGTAAATACTACATTAACACCCAAGTCGTGTGACACATACCATTTCAAATCATCCAACATAAACTCCGGTAAATCTTTTTTTGAAATAGAAAGCAAATCTATCAAAAGGAAATCACCTTCACTTTTTGATAGATTTGCTTTCTATTTCAAAAAA
>DDBE01000087.1:1058-1200 GCA_002332715.1 Flavobacteriales bacterium UBA2040 | reverse complement strand
TCAAAAGGAAATCACCTTCACTTTTTGAGAAGTTGGTGGGTTGGGGGAAAATGGGACAATCTTGCGTCAGGGCATTATTCGTAAGTAGCATGACAACAAGGAATAGCGTAGTTTTCAATTCCATTATTTCAATATTTCTTTT
>DDBE01000087.1:602-739 GCA_002332715.1 Flavobacteriales bacterium UBA2040 | reverse complement strand
TATAAAATGCGATGAGAGCTTCCATTGGTCGAGCAATTATTTTGCCAGGATGATATCCATATGCGTTACACACCTGTTTTAATATGCTTTCGTGAAAATAAGCATAACTTCCTACAAAATGAATCGTAGTGTTTTTG
>DDBE01000087.1:0-286 GCA_002332715.1 Flavobacteriales bacterium UBA2040 | reverse complement strand
TCCATGAATTCATGTGTTTTCTCCGAAAGTAAAAACGCCAATTCTAGACACGTTTCTTCTGAAAAATCACCTTTTTTTAATGAAATAGGCTGTTTTTTAGCTAAAACTGACTCTAAAATGGATTTTTGAGTAGAATTCAACTTATCTTTTTGGTAAGCGCCACTGACCAATTTCCCAAAATAGAATCCGGCTCCTTCATCACCTATCTCTCTGCCCAAACCGCCAAAATGGCGAACAACTTTTTTGTTTTCATATTCAATAAGGACCGATCCAGAGCCAAGAATAG
>DDBE01000138.1:3164-4455 GCA_002332715.1 Flavobacteriales bacterium UBA2040 | reverse complement strand
CTTTTTCATTGATGTCCCAATAACGTGGTAAACAGAAAAATAACTCCACATTTTCTCGGCCTTTGTAGCGCTCATGTACAGGCATATCGTAGTTCGACAAACCACTGGTCATTAAAACTTTCACAGATGATTTCAAAGGAATATCGATGAGCAGAAGCTCTAAACTCTCGTCCACTTGTTTAAATACCGTGATAGATTCTTTCCTAAACCTTTCTTCTAATTGCGCTTTCATTCTGCTGAAATTGAAAGCTCTAGTGCATTCCAGAACTCTTTAGATGAAGCAACACAACCTTGCCCTATCATTTTATGAATCTCCATTTCACGCATGGTTGAATACGGTTTGGATGTTTTAAAAACAGTCAAATTCTGTGCGTTTTTTGTCAATGCTTCGTGTATGCTTTCAGGAGTAGAAAGGTCCGTTCCGTCATTTTGTTTTGGGGTGATTGAAATAAGTTTCAAATCGTCTGGAGTACATTGAAAAACGAGACATGAATCTACTGAACGAAACTCCAAAAATTCAATTTTCTGATACACTTTTTCTAGGACGATGTCAGAAAAAAGTTCGACGAGCTCTGTGGCTTTTGGAACATCCGATTTATTCATTTCGGCCCATTCTTCGGCATGAACTCCGTTAGTGATCAAAAAGGCTTTGAAATCTTCATCGAAAACTATTTGTTCTTCCTTGGTGAGCATTCTGTATTTCATGGGACAAAGTTACGGACTTGAGCTTGTTTTCTTGCCACGAAATGAGGTAAATTTAAAAAGAGACCTTTTAAAAAAGGTTGGTTTGATTGAGGCTGAACCCATGTAGTCACCCCCTTTCAATCAGGCGGTTAAAATTGTTTTTAACAGCGCCTTATCTAAAAATTTAAATTTTTATTTCTTCCTTTTATTGAATTGGGATTCTACCTAGAAATCAAATCTCCTTAATCTCACTCCCTTCAAACCAAATCCAAACATTCAACCTACAGCATTTTCGTGTAAAACTACTTCAATAAATAATCCCGAAACCGATTTTTTAAGTACTATATCTTTTACTTTTGTAACCATGTCAACGAAGAGAGGAATTGCTATTTTAGGGTCAACAGGGTCTATCGGAACACAAGCTTTGGAAGTAATTGAAACGCATCCTGATAAATTCGATTTATTAGTTCTCACGGCAAATTTCAACGGTGATTTATTGATTGAACAAGCGAAAAAATTCAAGCCGCAATCTGTCGTTATTGTTGATGAAAAACAATATGAAAAAGTAAAACAAGCACTTTGGGACGATGATATTTTAGTTTACACG
>DDBE01000138.1:0-2833 GCA_002332715.1 Flavobacteriales bacterium UBA2040 | reverse complement strand
GCACTGGTTGGATACGCAGGACTCCAACCAACACTTGCTGCGATTGACTCTGGAAAGTCGATTGCTTTAGCCAATAAAGAAACTTTAGTTTGCGCAGGTGAATTAGTTACGGCCGCGGCAAAGCAAAAAAGCGTAAATATTTATCCTGTCGATTCTGAGCATTCGGCTATTTTTCAATGTTTGATCGGTGAATTCCACAACAAAATTGAGAAGATTTATTTAACCGCTTCGGGAGGGCCCTTCCGTGGTTGGAATGCCGATAAATTGGCTTCAGTAACAAAGGAACAAGCTTTAAAACATCCGAATTGGGAAATGGGAGCCAAAATAACCATCGATTCTGCCTCTTTGATGAACAAAGGTTTGGAAGTGATTGAGGCCAAATGGTTATTCAATCTGAACCCCGAACAAATTGACGTTATTGTTCATCCGCAATCAATTATCCATTCATTAGTTCAGTTTGAAGATGGCAGCATGAAAGCACAGATGGGATTGCCAGACATGAAGTTGCCGATTCAATTTGCGCTGACGTATCCGGATCGTTTGCCTTCAAATTTTCCGCGGTTCAATTTTATGGATTATCCACAATTGACTTTCGAACAGGCCGATAAAGAGACGTTTAAAAATCTTGATCTAGCCTATGCCGCTATGAAAATGGAAGGAACAGCTGCTTGTGCCTTAAACGCAAGTAACGAGATTGTTGTCGATGCTTTTTTAAAAAATAAAATCAAGTTTTTGGATCTGGCGAATATTAATGAATTTGTTATGAACGAAACGAAAAACATACTAAAACCAAACTTAGACGACTACATCCAGGTGGATGCCGAAGCGAGACGTTTGGCGCTATCTAAAATTGACTAATATGAAAATTGGGCACTTACTTTTATTGCTACTGATTTTTACTTCCTGTGTGCACGAAGCTCCAATCGATGACATTCAAATTGGAAAACGAAAAGTGAGTCTTATTTTAGACGTTCCTCAAGCTCAACGTTTGGCTTCTTTGCCCTTGAAATGCATGGATCAAGAGTTTCCAAACAAAATGGGACAAGTTTTAGGTACTATGGAAGATTTGAAAAGCCCCCAAGAACTTCATCCGGCTTTTTATGGTTGTTTCGATTGGCACAGTTCTGTGCATGGACATTGGATGCTCGTTCGACTTATGAAAGAATTTCCAGAAATGGACCAAACTGAAATTCGTGAAAAACTAGCCTTGCGATTGACGAAGGAGAACATTGAGAAAGAATTGGACTATTTCAACAGTAAACATAACGCCTCTTTCGAAAGAACATACGGTTGGGCTTGGCTCATGAAATTACATGGTGAACTCCTTACCCACAATGATTCTTTGTCGCAAGTGATGGCCCAAAATTTAAACCCTTTGGCTGATCGGTTGGTAAAAGAATTTCAAACTTTTCTTCCGAAATTAACAAATCCGCTGCGTTCAGGAGAGCATGTCAATACGGCTTTTGCCTTGTCCATCGCATTTGATTATGCGGTAACCACAAATAACAAGAAATTTAAGAGCCTCATCATCGAGCGGTCAAAATTTTTCTATGAAAAAGATGAAGATGCCAATTTCAAATATGAACCGAGTGGATTTGATTTTTTAAGTCCAATAACAGAGGAAATTCATTTGATGAGTAAGGTCCTGAATACACACGAATTTACTGTCTGGTTGAACCATTTCATGCCAAAACTATACGATAAAAATTACGCTTTTCAACCCGTTGAAGTTAGCGATAGAACAGATGGGAAATTAGTTCATTTGGACGGATTAAACCTGAGCAGGGCGTGGTGTTTATATGCGATTGCAAGAAAAGACAGTCAGCTGGGTCATCTCCGCCTGGTTGCAGATGAACACCTTAAAAAATCTTTCCCATCCATTGTAGACGGAAATTACATGGGCGAACACTGGTTGGCGTCATTCGCTTTATATGCTTTGCTAGAAAGAAAAATAAAATAAGCGTTCAAATTCAAACAAAACGTTCTTGTTTAACCTATTTTATTCATTTCAAAATCAGAAAATTATCTTTTTGTTTTGGATGACTTTTAAAAGTTCGTACTTAGACGAGCATAACAGGATGTTTGGCGTAAAATACGATTGTACTTTCTCAGAATTTCAGCTAAGAATCTTCGATAGATGGGGCGAAATGATTTGGGAATCAAAAGGCCCTGAAGCACAGTGGGATGGATCCAGCTCAAAACCGAATGGCCACCAGGTGGAGTCTATATTTATCAATTGAAATATAGCAGTACAGGTGTATTTGATGAAGTGGTTAATGGGCACGTTTCGTTACTCAGATAAAGACATAAAACAAAAAGGCATCCGAATTTACGGATGCCTTTTTTATGAAATAATCGAATACTTTTAAATCTCCAACTTCTTACGAATACCTTTCGAGATACCGTCTTTGTGCAGATAGATATTGATTGTTTTCAAGTTGAAATAATTCTCTGAAACGTACAAGTACCCTTTTGGATAGTTTCCTGTTCCCCACGAGTTTTTCACCAAAACGAATTTACGCCCCGTTTGGTCTTTGTAGATACCAACGATGTGCATTCCGTGATCATCTGTAGTTGTTTTGTTGTCGTACCCTTTTTGGCGCATTTCTGCTGTTACTTCAACCTCTTTTACGGGTTCCATAAAAGCATTTGAACTTCTGTCTGCTCCACCGTCTGAGAAATTTTTGTTGTCACTTCCGCTCATAGCAACTGTCGATTCATCTACTGGAAGTATTCCCATACCATTTTTGAAACTGAATCCTTTTTCGGAAACGTCCGCTCCCCAAGCAATGGTATATCCTGATTTCAACGCATCTTCAACAACCGTCATCAT
>DDBE01000232.1:18737-20136 GCA_002332715.1 Flavobacteriales bacterium UBA2040 | reverse complement strand
GCGGGAAATGTTGTTTTCACCTATCAAGGAAATACTATGTACTGCGATTCAGCTTTGTACTACGACAAAACCAATAAAGTTCGTGCTTTTGGAAATGTACACATCACCAAACCGGGTGGATTGAATCTGTTTTGCGATTATCTTTCTTACGACGGCAATACCGAAACGGCTTTTTTATCTGGAAATGTTCGTGCAAGAGACCAGGAATACAAATTGACTACGAAAGCTTTGGAGTATGACACGAAAGCAGGTCGAGCAACGTATAGAAATGGTGGAAAAATTGAAAGTATTGCAGGTAACGAAACCATTATTAGCCGAGTAGGGTACTTCTATCCAGATACCAAAGATTTTTTCTTCAAGGGAAATGTCGATTATCGAGGTTCAGATATAAAAATGACGACCGATACTTTGCAATATTCTTATATCCGTCGGAAAGTTAACTTTTTTGGACCGACGACAATTTATAAAGACAGCACTGTCATAACATGTTCAAAAGGCTGGTATAGAACAGACAAAGAAGAAGGCGAATTGATGAACAACGCAACAGTAAGCCAGGGCTCACAGTTGATTAAGAGCGACACATTGTATTATCAACCGCAGAAAGAATTGGTCATAGGAAAAGGAAATGTATATTTGGAAGACAGCATCGAAAAATTTCAGTTTCAAGGCGATTATCTGTACAAGAATGACATGAAAAAACGCACTTTTCTGACAGGACATGCTTTGGCAGTGAAAGCGGATAAAAAAGACAGTCTATTTCTGCACGCCGACACCCTATTTACAATAGGCGATTCGATAGATGAAACATCGAGAATAATGGCTCACAATGGGGTGAAAATTTTCCAAAATAAATTACAAGGTCAATGCGATAGTTTGATTTACGATAAAAATAAAGACGTCCTTGAAATGTACAACAGTCCCATTTTATGGGCAAACAAAGGTGAATTAAAAGGCGACACCATTTTAGTTTTTCTGAATGACAGTGTTATAGAACGAGCTGATATTTTTGAAAATGCGAGCGCACTCTTTTTAGTCGATACGGTTGGTTATTTTAATCAAATTGCAGGCCGAAAAATCATTGCTTGGATGACGGAAAATGAAGTCACCCGAGCAGATGCTCAAGGCAATGCACAAACGGTGTATTACATTGAACAAACAGATGAAAACGATTCAAATATCACCATCACAAGAAGCGGCATGAATCGACTTTACGCAGGCGATTTACGCGTTTATTTGGACAGCGGTGAAGTGGTGAGTATCACGTATTTTGATCGACCAGAAGGTGTTTTTTATCCGATGATCAAGATTAAAAAAGAAGAGCAGTTCATTCAAGGTTTTCGTTGGAATGAGGGTCTAAGGCCCAAGAGTTGGTTGGAGATATTGGAGTGACATAAATAAC
>DDBE01000232.1:15872-18466 GCA_002332715.1 Flavobacteriales bacterium UBA2040 | reverse complement strand
ACATAAATAACAGCGGAGTAACCCAGAGTGTTCCGCAGAGTTCACCATGCAATGTGCTTTAAAAGTCAATTTCAAAACCCTTTTTCTTCTGGACGTTCTCCGCGAAATTCTCAGTGTGCTTTGCGTAAAAATTTATCCTAGTATTCCACCCGTTCCCGAATCAACACCACCTCTATCCTTTTATTCTTATCGTTTCCCGCACCAGGATGTTCAGGATAAAGCGGATCGAAATTACTGTGACCGAAGCACGAAATTATTTCGGCATCAATTCCTTTGTCAACCAATTTTTTGCGCGCAGCCAACACTCTGTTTTGCGAGAGTTCCATGTCGGGTCCGCAACAAACGTGTCCGTGCAATTCAACTCGTAACCTTATCTACTTTTATTTTATCGACCAATTGATCTACCAAAGGATACGACTGCGAAATTATCAATGCCTTATTCGTTACAAATTGGATATTTAGAACCAAGTATTCCCGAATTTCTGTTTCTTCGACCGATTTTTGAAAGAATATATTGTTTCCGACTTTCTATGCTTCCAGATGCATAAATAGACTCTGCGATAGCCGATTCAACAGGCTGAATCGTTTCCTGATTTTCGCCACAGGAAAACAATATTAAAAGTGGTAAGACGATAGCATACTTAATAGGCTAAAGTTAGACTTAAGCTTAGGATTTACATATGACTTTTGTTACTAAACGAAAATCTTAACAATTTTTACCCCAGCCAAACATTCATCACCAAATCTTTGCCGGCGTAATCGTTTACTTTCTGAATAATCAAAGATTTAGCGCTTTGTAATTCCTCTCGCATAACAGAAGAATGGAGGTCAATGTAGAGCACTTTTTCGTGAATTCGAACACTTTTCGTCCGGTTGGCAATGGCTTTACCCATGATCTCCTCCCAATTGTTGATGATGTTCATCTCCTCCATTTTGCCTTCTAGACCGTAGGCTTTCATGAATCGGTCGACTAGTCCCGATAAGGGTTTAGGATCTCTATCTTTACTCATGATGAAACGGCTTTAAGTGTTTGTTCTGGAGTTACAACACCTTTGCTGACACTGAAATATTGGATTGGAATTTCACTTTGCCCGAAAATGTTCTCCAGTCGATCACGGTTAGTATCTGTAACTAAAACTTGTCCGAAAGAGTGATCAGAAACCAGTTGAAGTAGACGTTCTACCCTTTTATCATCCAGTTTATCGAAAATATCATCGAGCAGCAGAATTGGAATGGCTTTGAGATGTTCCTTCATCCATTCGAATTGCCCCAAACGTAGGGCAATTAGGTAGCTTTTTTGTTGACCTTGCGACCCAAATTTTTTAACAGGATGTTCTTTGATAGTAAAAAGCAAATCATCTTTGTGAATTCCGCCCTGAGTATATTGGGTAAAAGCATCTTTCTTTTCATTGATTTCTAGCAATTCGGCAAAAGTCAAATCATTCAATTGCGAACGGTATTCCAAATCAATTTTTTCGTCTTCTTCCCCGATGAAATTGTAGGATCTCTGAAAAACGGGAATAAATTCTGTCAAAAACTCTTTTCTCGCTTCGTGAATTTTAGTCCCGTAGCGAATCAATTGTTCGTTCCAGACTTCGATAGATTCCCGATCGAAAAGTCGACTTTCGTACATGTTTTTTAACAAAGCATTTCGCTGGTCCAGTACTTTTTTATAGCGCTGTAAATCTTCCAGATATCCTCTGTTGGATTGTGCAATAATTCCGTCCATCCATCTACGTCGAACTTCACTTCCATCACCGATTAGGTTTCGATCGTAAGGTGAAATCATCACACACGGAAATTGACCGATATGTTCTGCTAGTTTTTCGTATTCTTTTTTGTTGCGTTTGAAAATTTTCTTGGAACCGAGTTTGACGGAACATTGAATATCGACCTCTCGTTCAGGAGTGTCAAAAATGCCTTGAATTACGAAAAAAGGTTGATCGAAACGTATGTTTTGCCGGTCAACAGCGTTCAGGTAAGATTTACAAACGGAGAGATAGTGCACTGCATCAAGGATATTGGTTTTGCCTGATCCATTGTCGCCTGTAAAGCAATTCACAGATGGTGAAAGTTGCAGTTCCGCTTCTTCGTAATTCTTGAAGTTGAGGAGTTGGATGGACTTGAGATACATTGGGTAAAGTTAGGGAAAATAATAGGGAATTTTGGCCACGAATTGCACTAATTTTCACGAATGGATGGTGTGTTGGTCACGAAAGATGTTTATTCCTGAAGGATGGAAATAAAAAATTGATGAACGCTAATGAAGAAAAGATAAAAGGAATGCGTCAGTGGCGGTTTGATTCAATGGCTGAAATGAAAATTCGGCTATCGT
Source organism: Flavobacteriales bacterium UBA2040 (assembly GCA_002332715.1). Lineage (GTDB taxonomy): Bacteria > Bacteroidota > Bacteroidia > Flavobacteriales_D > Crocinitomicaceae > UBA2040. The sequence goes on along the minus strand of DDBE01000232.1, from coordinate 16,131 downwards.
CCGACGGTAAATTAAAAAATGCTTTTGAAAGATTATCGCCAGGAAAACAAAGGGAGTGCGCCGATTATATTTCTGAAGCGAAACGAGGGTTTGAATACGAAAGAATCTCGATTAGAGAAAATTACACCAATGATTGCTGACGGAGTTGGTTTGCACGATAAATACAAGAATTGTTGAGAAACCTAAATTTTATCAACAAATCGACCTACTTTCTCCACTACTCTGCATTCACGAAAAAGCTTTTGGTTATATTTGTGCA
>DDBE01000232.1:11110-15549 GCA_002332715.1 Flavobacteriales bacterium UBA2040 | reverse complement strand
CCATTACGACTACTTTGCGTAGCGCAATCGCTACGGATCATTTGGCTCAGGCGTTTTTGTTTTGTGGAACTCGTGGTGTTGGTAAAACAACCACCGCTCGAATTTTAGCGAAGACCATCAACTGTACGGATCGTGGTGAGAATGTGGAAGCATGCGACAAATGTGATTCTTGTGTTTCTTTCAACGATAATGCTTCTTTGAACATTTATGAATTAGATGCCGCTTCGAATAACTCGGTGGATGACATTCGTGAATTGATCAATCAAGTACGGGTACCACCTCAATTGGGTACGCACAAAGTGTATATCATTGATGAGGTCCACATGCTATCTGCACAAGCCTTCAACGCTTTTTTGAAGACTTTGGAAGAGCCGCCAAAACATGCCATTTTCATTTTAGCGACAACCGAAAAACACAAAATTATCCCAACGATTTTATCTCGTTGCCAAATTTTTGATTTCAACCGGATCAAGGTGTCTGACATGGCAAATCATTTGGCCAATATCGCGGCAAAAGAAAACATCACCGCCGATCCAGAAGCATTGCACCTAATTTCGCAAAAAGCAGATGGCGCACTTCGAGATGCACTTTCCATTTTCGATCAAATAGTCACTTTCGCTGGCAACAACATTACCCACAAACAGGCACTGGAGAATTTGAATATTCTAGATTATGACTACTATTTCCGTATTGTAGATGTGGCGTTGAAAGAAGATATTCCAGCCGCTTTACTCCTATTGAATGATGTTGTAGAAAAAGGATTTGATCCGCATCATTTTGCGACAGGATTGGCGAATCATTACCGTGATTTGTTGGTCTGCAAAGACCCTCGAACTTCTAAATTACTGGAAGTAGCTGAGAATGTGGAACAGAAATATTTGGAACAATCCAAAGAAATCGATCCGAATTACTTGTTGCGTGCAATCGCTGTTTTGAGTAAAGTCGACATTGAATATAAGACGGCCAAGAACTCGAGGCTGCTCGTCGAAGTAGGATTGATGCAATTGTGTTCGCTGAAAAGTGAGCTCGAAAAAAAAAATTCCTAACTGATCCCGTCAAGATTATTGCTTTCAAAGGTCAAAGTCTGAGAGATGCAGCACCCAAGCCCGTTGCCAAACCCAATGTTACGGAAAGACCTGTTTACGATCCGCCCGTTACAAAATTAAAAACACTGGTTACGCCAACTGGGCAATTGAAAACACACAATCCGAGCATCAAACAAATTCTCAAAGACGAGGAAGAAAACAGCAAGGTAATTCCAAATGAAGATTTGCCTCGTGAATCCTTTTCGAGCGATCAACTCCGCATGTATTGGCGACAATACGCCTTTCAGGCAAAAGAGCAAGCGCAAGAGACCTTGTACAATGCTATGGTGAAACGCGAACCTATCATTACGGAAGGTAACTTAATTAGAATTGAAGTGGATAACGCCGTTCAAATGAATATGATCGATGCTTCAAGACAAAAAATGACCAATTTTTTCAGAGAGCATTTAAAAAACTTCGATATACAATTGGATTGCTTCGTAACCGAAAATGAAGACTCGGAACAACAGTTTCAATCTCCAAAACATCAATTCAACACTTTAGCGAGAAAGTATCCGAATCTGCACACGTTTAAGAGTTCCTTTAATTTGGATTTCGATTATTAGTCTATCGATTTCGGATTGGCGGATTGGTGGATTGGCGGAAATGTAATTTAAAGCGAAAGTTAGTCAAAGGTAAAAGCAAAGCGTTTCAATAATCAACCGTCAATTATAACTTCACCCTCAACTGCAAAGTCACTTCCGATTTACGATTTGTATTGATCATTTCTGCACCAGAACCCAATGAATCTCTATCGGTGTATAAATTGACGGCATATCTCGCCCAGAGGTCAAATTTGCGAAGGAAAGTCCAACGCACCATTAAATATGCTCTGGTTCCCTTGTAAAAATAAGCTGGAACAGAGAACACGTACAAAGCATTCGATTCGAAAGCGTATAAACGGGTATCGTAACTATCTGTATCGAAGAAAGCGTAGCGCATGGACAAATCTATCGGCCACGTTTTTGGACGAATGAGTAAATCTTGATAGATTAAAAATCCAGTTTCATTTGGACTACTTGGTCTGTTCAAGGTCATAATTTCAGCTCTTGATTTTAAGGTAATGCCCTCCGTCACTTTGTAGCTAAAATTGATTCGATAATTTCTTTGAAGCACATTTTGAATTGCCGTAACCGTTCCATCATGGTAACGGCTATTTCTTGCCTTTTCTTGCTGACGGAAACGGAAATACAACTCCAGTTTTTTATCAGGTCGGTAGGTCGGTTGAAACAAAACTTCATGTCCAGTTGAAGGCGCATCTACTAAATATCTCATCCACGGAAAGGTAAAATAATCGGCATAGGTGTTCAAGGTCCAGCTTTTTGAAATCTTGATTTTCGCTCCAAAATAAATTCCTCTTTCGTTTTGTGTATTGCTGCCTTCAGAGAAACCATTGTTGTAAAGAGTCTGATAAGCCCTATCGTAATTCCGGTACAACAGACTAAAACTTACTCTCGGGTCGACTGCCAAAAGAACTCCATGTAAATTCCCCATTTTATTGCTGTGCGAAGCAATACTTGTTTCTCCAAAAAAGCTAAAATTCTTTACAACGAAAGAATAATCAAAACTATGACTCATGAAATTTTTTCCACGGAAATCAAATTGATTGTAAGGTGCGATTGTTTTGCTAAACGTTTTATTATAGCCTTGGTAAACAGAGGCTACCCCCAAACGAAGGTTTCTATTTTGGTATTTAAGATTGGCACCAGCTATTGTTTCTTCAAAAGTATTTTTTCTAGCGATTTCGCTATTCGTTCGGTGTAATCCCGACAAGTTTATACTCGAGACAAACTCTTGTTCTTCCAGCAATGAATCGGCAATTAAAGTTGCATCTACCTTTTTTCGACTTCCAAATAGAACAAGGGAAAAATCCTTCCAGCCCAATTCTGTAGCGGCACCTCTCAGAAAACGTGTTTCATCCACCGATGTATATGGTTTTAACGAGTTTGCATTTCTTTTAATATTTGTCACGTCCGCCGTTTTTCCAAAGGCATACCCAGACCATAAGTTTAAACCTTGACCTATTTGAATTTGATAATCTCCGAGAGCCACTGCTTTCAAATATTTTCCCCCTTTATAAAAGGCATGCATGGAATAAAAATCGAAACCGTAAGGCTGAGCCTCTCCTGCGAATTGTTCTCCTGGATCCTTTTCCATGGTAATTCCCATACTCAGGTTGGTACGATAAGTATATCGGAAACGTGAATAATAACGATCCGGATTTCCATAGTAATAGCTATTACTATTCAACAGTACACTATCCGGCACATCTTGATAGGCACTCTTTTCTTCCAGAACAGTTTGATAACGGAAAAACGCTTCTACTTTTCCATTTTTTAGAGCTTCTTTCAATGTTACGTTTAGGTTGTCCAATTTATCATCTACACGAACAAAAGGCAGAACCATACGAATGGTTTCCATGCCCCAATACGGGAGACTTTGCAGTTCATAAATAGAAATTAACTTCCCGAAAAGTTTTTGATGTAGAAATAAATCATTTATTTGAAGATCAGTTAAAAGCCCAAGATCGTTCAGTTCATCAATATTGGTATTGTTCAGGTTAATTGGATGGTCATAGAAATAGAACAGTTGATCGAAAAGATTTGTCAAATCGGGACTCTCATCTTCCAATTGTTCTGAAATAAACTCTATTCGTTGTTGAATAACGTCATTTTTTTCTTGCGCAAGGGACGTCAACGCACAAGCAAAGAATGATAAAACCAAGAAGAGCCTTCTCAATTTCATTTACTTCTTTTTTTCATAGGTAAACGAAATCTGAGGTGACCAGCCCAATATTTGGTGGTAAGCCGTTGCGATATCAAATCGAACTACTTTCCATTTGTAGCCAAATCCGAAAGCGAAGGCCGTTGGTTGAGACCCGATGCCTGCTCGCATATAAAAGTCATCGAAAGGCTGGTACTCTATGCCACCCCGAACAGAAACGGGTCCATCCAAATCCTTCCAGATTTCAGCTGAAATTTTTATCAATTTAGATGGTGTAAAACTTGTTCCAACTCGTAAAACGGTATTGTAACGATCGTCTTGGAAATCGGATAATTTGGCACGTCCTAAGTTAAAAACACTCGCTCCAAAATTCCATTCATCTGTAATTTTCAAGAGAACACCTGCTTCACCCGTAACTGTATTTGACGATCCATAATATTCTGGCAAACGAAGTCCTTGGTAGTTGATTTGAATTCCAGCCGAAAAATTATCGGCTAACTTCATGGCGTAACCTACTCCCGTTTTGAAATTTCGGAATTCAGTGCTTCCGTAATTGAATCCACCTACTGAAAAAACACCATATTTTGTTGGAACAGCGACAGCAATGGATTGAGATTGTAAACCTTGTAC
>DDBE01000232.1:5076-10718 GCA_002332715.1 Flavobacteriales bacterium UBA2040 | reverse complement strand
ATACGCCCAATTATCTACTATGGTCAAACTGGTGTTTAAAACACCGCCTGAACGAGCTCCAGTGGGCATCCATCCTTGGGCATTGGATATAATTGGGACAACAAACAGGACAAATAATATTTTCTTCATTTCCAGCACTAAAATAACAAAGCTAACGGTTTGTTTTGTGGTTCACTTCAATTTATTATGAACGGTTTATGAAATAGAGATGAAAATGTTCTATTTTTGAGCAAAACAACTCTATGAAACAATTCATTACAGCTTTACTTGCTGCGATCTTAACCTTTAGTTTGTCTGCCCAATTGACGCAACATTCTATTATGGTCGGCACTGTCTCAAGAAATTATTACAAATATCTTCCTGCAAACTATCAAACGTCTGAGAATTTACCTGTAGTTTTTATTTTACATGGGCTCGGTGGAAATGCACAACAGATGACGTTGGCAGGATTTAATTTGATTGCAGATACGGCGAGAGTAATTGCAATTTATCCCGATGCCCTTCCAAATATTTTTGGCCAAACGGCATGGAATAATGGAACTTTAGCGAGCAGCGCGGCAGACGACATCACTTTTTTCAATTTGATGATTAACGAAATGTTGAACAATCAAAACGCCAATGCATCTAGAATTTATGTTACCGGTTTTTCGATGGGCGGTATTATGTCGCATCATTTAGCTTGTGCCCTGAACGACAGATTTGCAGCGATTGGACCAATGGCTGGAACTATGCCAACAGATGATATTGCAAATTGCGTTCCGTCATATGCTACACCTGTGATTCATTTACATGGAACCGCTGATGGAACTGTACCTTATAATTCCAATTCATTACCTAGTTTAAGTTTGGTTCCGGAAACAATGAATTTTTGGAGAAATGTTCACGGATGTGCTGCAACAGCTGATAGTACGCAAATGCCAAATACTGCATCGGATGGAATAACAGTTGATCGCTTTGTTTACAATACGTGCAGTCCTTCTGGTTCAGTTGAATTATGGAGATTGAATGGTGCGGATCATATTTATCTGTATGAACCGGTGAATGATATTACTGAAGCAAAAGAGATTTGGCGATTCTTCTATAAGTGGCAACATCCAAATCCGACTTTGAGCACACAGCCCTTGGTCAAAGACTATAGTTTCTCAATTTCTCCAAATCCAAGTTCTGGTAAATGGAAAATTACTGCAGATTCTGATGAAACGTTTATGTTGTTCAATTTGAACGGGACATTATTGGAGACTTTAATATTAAAAGAAGGAGTTAATGATTTTAGCTTTGATTTACCTTCAGGAGTTTATTTGTTGAAGAATGAGTTTGGTTATTCTGAGAGATTGGTAATTAGTAAATTCTAAAAATAGAAACCACAGAAAACAGCAACGAAGCTAATCGGCGAACAACTTTTTGAGGCTTAATGATAAGTTCAACGCTTACATGAAAAATATTTGCACTAAAAAAGCCCCGACAAAAACTTAATCTTGTCGGGGCTTTTAGCGTCTGAAAATTAACCTCGTAACTTCCTTACGGAAGCGTAATGCTAATTAATCAAATGTTTTTAGTTCACCGAAAGGTATTCAGCACTCCCTGAAAAGAAGCTGTCATTCCTTGGTCTCCTTTTGTCCAATTCGCTGGGCAAACCTCACCATTCTCCTCGAAGAATGGTAAAGCGTCAACCATACGAAGAGCTTCATCAACGTTTCTTCCCAAAGGCAAGTTGTTCACCAATTGATGCATCACCTTTTCTTCTTTGTCGATCAAAAACAAACCACGGTACACAATCATTGGTCCGTTTGCAACAAACTTACCATCCATATAATAATTGTACTCACCGGCCAAAACACCGTAAGTATCTGAAATCATTTTTGTTGTATCGGCAACGATTGGATAAGTTACTCTTTGAATTCCACCGCTAAATTTGGGCGTATTCAACCAAGCCCAATGCGACTCTTCTGTATCTGTTGAACAAGCAACAACTTTACAACCACGTGCTTCAAAATCTGCTAATTTTGCTTGGAAAGCATGTAATTCTGACGGGCAAACAAAAGTGAAATCTTTTGGGTAAAAGAAAAACAATACGTGATTCTTTCCTATGTATTCAACCAATGAAAAGCCTTGTTCAATTATTCCACCATTTGCAGCTGCTGGAGCAAAGAATGAAGGAGTTTTTTTCCTACTAATACTGACATTTTTATACTTATTTTAAATTTTAACCATTATCAATTTGCAAAGCTAGCATCTTTGTATGGATTAGCATTTAATTCAGCACTATAATTAGAATTCAAGAAACGTTATAAAAAATTTAAAATAAAAATTAATAAACACATTCTTTTTATATTTGTTAGAGATACTAATAACTCAAAAATATAATCATGGATAACAATACCAATGGAGCCGAAAAATGCCCATTTTCAAGTGGAACTTTAAAACAAAGCGCTGGTGGCGGGACCTCGAATCGAGACTGGTGGCCTAATCAATTAAAACTGAATATCCTTCGTCAGAATTCCAATTTGTCGAACCCGATGGACCCAGACTTCAATTATTCAGAAGCGTTTAAGAGTGTAGATTTAGCAGCTCTTAAACAAGATCTATACGACCTCATGACAGACTCTCAGGACTGGTGGCCGGCAGATTATGGTCATTATGGACCGCTATTTATTCGAATGGCATGGCACAGCGCAGGTACATATAGAATTCAAGATGGACGTGGTGGTGGTGGATCAGGTTCACAACGTTTTGCTCCTTTGAACAGTTGGCCAGACAATGGTAACTTAGATAAAGCGCGTTTGCTACTTTGGCCCATTAAGAAAAAATTCGGTAAAAACCTGTCTTGGGCTGATTTAATGATACTTGCTGGTAATTGTGCCCTGGAGTCAATGGGATTCAAAACCTTTGGATTCGGTGGAGGTCGCGAGGACGTTTGGGAACCCGAAGAAGATGTTTATTGGGGAGCAGAAACAGAATGGCTAGATGATAAACGATACACGGGTGACCGCGAGTTGGAAAACCCGCTTGGTGCTGTTCAGATGGGACTAATATACGTAAACCCAGAAGGACCAAATGGAAATCCTGATCCCTTGAAATCAGCCGTAGATATACGAGAAACTTTTGCTCGCATGGCCATGAACGATGAAGAAACTGTCGCTTTAACGGCAGGTGGACATACCTTTGGGAAAGCACATGGAGCTGCTGACCCAGATAAATATGTAGGTAGAGAACCTGCAGGAGCAGCAATTGAAGAACAAAGTTTAGGGTGGAAAAATTCATTTGGTTCTGGAGTTGGAGACGACACGATTACAAGTGGTATTGAAGGTGCATGGACACCTAACCCGACTCAGTGGGACAATGATTATTTTGATGTTTTACTTAATTACGATTGGGAGTTAACGAAAAGTCCAGCTGGAGCAAATCAATGGACACCTACGGCAGCTTCAAATGCTAAAATGGCTCCGGCCGCTGGTGATTCTACGAAAAAACAAGCATTGATTATGACAACAGCTGATATGGCTATGAAAATGGACCCAGCCTATGCCGTTATTTCGAAAAGATATCATGAAAATCCGGATGAATTTGCAGACGCTTTTGCTCGTGCGTGGTATAAATTAACGCACCGAGATATGGGACCTGTTTCAAGATACATCGGTACAGAAGTGCCAAAAGAAGAGTTGATATGGCAGGATCCAATTCCCGCTCATACGGGAGAATTAATAAATGACCAAGATGTTGAATCTTTGAAAAGAAAAATTTTAAATACAGGGTTAACTGTTTCTGAATTAGTTTCTACTGCTTGGGCTTCAGCATCCACTTTTCGAGGTTCAGATATGCGTGGTGGAGCAAATGGAGGACGTTTGCGTTTAGCACCACAAAAGGATTGGGAAGTAAACAACCCCGCTCAATTATCCAAAGTATTAGGAGCCTTAGAAAAGGTCCAGAAAGTATTCAATTCTGGCGGAAAAAATGTTTCTATGGCCGATTTAATTGTCTTGGCAGGATGTGCTGGAATTGAAAAAGCATCTAACAACACTGTCAAAGTTCCTTTTACAGCTGGACGAGCAGATGCCACACAAGAACAAACAGATGTCGCTTCTTTCGCAGCTCTAGAACCTGCAGGAGATGGATTTAGAAACTATTTCAAACCACGCCATCAAATTACGGCGGAAGAAATGTTGGTTGACCGAGCACAATTGATGCAACTAACAGCGCCTGAAATGAGTGCATTAATAGGTGGTATGCGTGTATTAAACACAAATTATGACGGTTCTCAAAAAGGTGTTTTAACAAGTTCACCTGGAGTTTTATCGAATGACTTCTTTGTCAATTTATTGGATATGTCGAATACTTGGAGTGCTACTTCAGACGATCAATCTGTTTTTGAGGGGCGCGACCGTAAAACAGGTTCAATTAAATGGACAGGAACACGTGCTGATTTAATTTTTGGGTCGAACACAGAATTAAGAGCAATTGCAGAAGTATATGCTTGTAATGATGGGAAGGCGAAATTTATGTCAGATTTCGTTGCCGCATGGAACAAAGTAATGAATGCAGATCGTTTTGACCTGAAAAAATAAAACTTGATATCTTAATAGAATGAAAAGGTGGCTTTTAATCGAGTCACCTTTTTCTTTTTAGGAGATATAGATACATCATGTATTGCCAAGCTTACCTTTTCATTGGTGCGCAGTGTATTCTTTTTTCAAAAAAATAAAACCAAAAAAGCGTTACCCAACTAAGGACAACGCTCTTTCAATATAGTATTCGTTCGAATATTACTTCTGATCTTCTACTTCTTCGAAGTCAACATCAGTTACTTCTTCTTCTCCAGCACCTGCATCGCCAGTTGGTTCAGCACCTGCTTCACCTCCTTCGTTTCCTGCATTGTACATATCTTGTGAAGCCGCTTGGAATACTTCGTTTAATTTGTCCATTGCCGGTTGCAAATTCTCCATATTCTTCGCTTCGAACTGTGTTTTCAATTCCGCCAAAGCATCTTCGATTGCTTGTTTTTTGTCAGCTGGAATTTTATCTCCGTATTCCGTCATTTGACGTTCCGTTTGGAAAATCAACGAATCGGCTTTGTTTACCGTGTCCGCTTCTTCTCTTCTCTTCGTATCTTCATCAGCGTGAGCAGCAGCTTCTGCTTTCATTTTTTCGATATCTGCATCTGACAATCCAGATGAAGCTTCAATCTTGATTGATTGTTCTTTTCCAGTTCCTTTGTCTTTCGCTGAGATATGCATGATTCCGTTTGCATCAATATCGAATGTTACTTCAATTTGAGGAGTTCCTCGCTGTGCTGGTGGAATGTCTGTCAATTGGAAACGACCCAACGTTTTGTTGTCTGTTGCCATTGAACGTTCTCCTTGCAATACGTGGATATCAACTGAAGGTTGATTATCTGATGCCGTAGAGAACACTTCTGATTTTTTCGTTGGAATTGTTGTATTCGCTTCGATTAATTTCGTGAATACACCACCCATTGTTTCGATTCCTAAAGAAAGTGGAGATACATCTAATAATAAGACATCTTTCACTTCTCCAGTAAGAACTCCACCTTGGATAGCTGCTCCTAAAGCAACAACCTCATCTGGATTAACTCCTTTTGAAGGTGCTTTTCCGAAGAATTTCTCCACTGCTGCTTGGATAACAGG
>DDBE01000232.1:0-4781 GCA_002332715.1 Flavobacteriales bacterium UBA2040 | reverse complement strand
ATTCTAGTTGAACCACCAACCAAGATTACTTCGTCGATATCACCCGTTGACAAACCAGCGTTTTTCAGTGCTGAACGACAAGGTGCGATAGTTCTCTCCACGATATCCGAGATCAATTGCTCAAATTTTGCTCTTTGTAACGTTCGCACCAAGTGTTTTGGAACTCCGTCTACAGGCATAATGTAAGGCAAGTTGATTTCTGAAGATGTCGTTGAAGACAATTCAATTTTTGCTTTTTCTGCTGCTTCTTTCAAACGTTGCAAAGCCATCGGATCTTTTCTCAAGTCGATTCCTTCGTCGTTTTTAAATTCGTCAGCCAACCAGTTGATCAAGATGTTGTCTACATCGTCACCTCCTAAGTGTGTATCACCATCTGTTGACAATACTTCAAATACACCGTCACCTAATTCCAAGATAGAAACGTCGTGTGTTCCACCACCGAAGTCAAATACAACGATTTTTTGATCTACTCCTTTTTTATCCAATCCGTAAGCCAATGCCGCTGCAGTAGGCTCGTTGATAATTCTTTTGATAGTCAAACCAGCGATTTCACCAGCCTCTTTTGTTGCCTGACGTTGCGAATCGTTGAAGTAAGCTGGAACAGTAACAACTGCTTCAGTAACCTCAGTTCCCAAGTAATCTTCCGCCGTTTTTTTCATTTTCTGCAAGATCATTGCTGAAATTTCTTGAGGTGTATAATTTCTATCGTCAATTTTCACGCGAGGTGTATCATTGTCACCTTTTACGATTTCGTAAGGTACTTTATCTGCTTCAGCTGAGCTGTCAGTGAAAGAAGAACCCATGAATCGTTTGATTGATGCTACAGTCTTCGTCGGGTTGGTGATAGCTTGACGTTTTGCTGGATCTCCAACTTTACGCTCACCACCTTCAACGAAAGCTACAACTGAAGGTGTAGTTCTTTTACCTTCGGAGTTAGCGATAACTACTGGCTCATTTCCTTCCATTACGGATACGCAAGAGTTGGTAGTTCCTAAATCTATACCAATTATTTTTCCCATTTTATTGTGTTTTTCATTTTTAAACTTAGTAAGCATTAGTCAATGATTATGCCATGTCGATTTTCTGACTTCTTTCTGACACAAATGACAGGAAGCTAGTAAAATGGAGTGTTATTGAATGTCGAATTGGCAGATTTTATGACATTTTGATTGACTTTGACGGTTGACTTTGGCTGTTGGCTGTTGGCTGTTGGCTGTTTAGAGAAAAACTCCGATAGTTTATTTATTATTTAAATCAATCATCGTTTCATAAACATAACCAAAGCCTAAGCTACAAATTAGCCAATAGCCAACTGCCAAAAACCTTTTACAAGTACTCAATCGAATAAATCGTCACCGAATTTCCTCCTCCTTGACCACCTTTCCCTTGCGCGGTCACCATCAATCTAGTTTCGTATTTGGATAAAGCCATTCCAACGGGATAAGGATCTGCGTTTATTTTTGAAACGACTTTCATATCACTGGATCGAACAACTACTATTTTCTTTTCGTTGTTGACTGCAGCAAAAATATACTTTCTATCTTTCGTTACGGAGATCGTTCTAGCACCAATTCCAACGTAAGCAGATTTCCATCTTTTAAAAGTATAAATTGATTTCTGAGAATTTTTAAGACTTAGAATCATATCATCTACATTACACTTTTGAACGTACCCTAATCGATTAGAACTTAGATAAAGATTGTTTCCTACAATTTCCAAATGTCGCACATTGGCTTTCATGCCTTGAACGGTCCCTAAAGATTTAAAATCGGAAGTTTGGAAAACAGTTATTCCACCTGCTCCACCCATACGTCCTACTAAGAGGTGCTTGCTGTTTTCTGTAAAAACGGTTCCTCTCAAACAATGGCCACAATCGTTGTCTCTGTCGATTTCTACATTTTCATCATAAGACAGAACTATTCTTTCACCAACTGCTAAATGTTTGGTGTACTTAAATTCAAATGGTAAGTCGGATTCGATATCGATAATGGCTACAGTATTATCACCCCAATGCGTCACACAAATGTATTTGTTATCTGGCGAGGCCGCAATCATTTTTGGCAGTGGTCCTGTTGGCATAACACGAACAATTTTATCCGTTTCGGTATCAATAATCGCCAAAGCAGATGGATATTGAGCATTGTTGTCCCAATCTCTGCGGTAATATGTCACCCATAAATATTTCCCATTATGAGAAAGGCACGATTCAACAGGTTTTCCTGAAAAATGATTATAGTTTTCCTGACCTTCTTTTTGTTCATAGTCGAAAACAGTATACTCATTATTCAAAAAGAGTTTCTTATCATCAGCATCAAACTTATGTTTAATGTCGCTTAACTTTTTATGGGTTTGTGTTTCGAAAACGTGCGTAGTATATCCTTCTAATGAATTCACATAATATTTCATTCCGTCACTTGAAAAAATGACAGATTTAGGCGAGTTTATAGCTTGATCGTAATGATCGTGCTTTAACAAATCATCACTATTGAAAGATTGTGTGCGTGCAACCAGTTTCATTTTAACTGCTGAAGCACCTTCGTCAGATTCCGTACCCAAGGGATTTCGGCCTAAGAAAGATCTATTCTGAGCAAAAAGAACAGTAGAAGCGGCAAATGTTAGCGCAAGTGCGAAAATGAATTTCAAGTTGTTCATAAAGAAAGTAGTTTAATCAAATGCCTTGAACGAATTCTGACTAATTTTCAGCAATCGTTCGTATTGTTCTGGTGATAAATCGGTGTGGTAATAGTGTATGGGATTCACTTTTTCTCCATTTTTCTCCACTTCATAATGCAAATGGGGTCCAGTAGATTTTCCTGAAGTTCCAACCAAGCCAATTAAATCGCCTCGTTTTACTTTATCGCCAACTTTAATTTTGAAAGCACTTAGGTGAGCATAACGCGTTTTGTAACCGTACCCATGATTGATGACGATACAATTTCCATATCCCCAACCATTTTTTTCCGTTGCTTCAACGGTTCCGTCACCTGTCGCGAAGACATCTGTTCCAGTAGCAGCAGTGAAGTCCATTCCGGTGTGCATTCTGCGTGTTTTATAGATGGGGTCAATTCTCCAACCGTATCCAGATGCCATTCTTTTTAAATCATCATTTCGAACGGGTTGGATAGCTGGAATGCTTGCCAAAACCTTTTCTTTATCTCGTGCAAGAATCAACAATTCTTTGAAACTCAATCGTTGGGCGTTCAATCTTTTCTCAGCTGCATCAAGACTTTCGGCGGTTTTTATCAATAGTTTTGAATTCGTTAATCCGTCCAAAGCAGCATATTTATCGCTTCCTCCAGAGCCCATCATTCGGAGTTCTTCAGGAAACTTATCAGCGTACAATGCTACTCGGTATAAATCTTCGTCTCGTTTTTCAACATCCGCTAATACTTTATGAACGAGTGACAAATCCGCTTGCATACGGTTCATTTCTTTCTTATAAATAACAATTTCTTTTTTCAAACTTCTTGTTTGAGGAGCTTGGATTCTATTTGTAAAGAGAAAGGATAGAGCCAAACCAATAAGAATACTGGGTGCAACAAGAAGGGAAATCTTGAGCACTTTAATAGTCCAATGCACGCGCACCTCTTCGTAGGCGAGTGTTTTTGGATTGTATTTATACTTGGCTTTGGACATATAAGAACGGTAAATATAAGGAATTGAGTTAGCATGCAGAAAATGGACTATGTTAAAAAACCTGTGCAGTATAGATAACGTTATGGTTATTATATATTTACGGAGTATTCTGAATTGGAATCCAAAGATCAATTTTACAGAATAAACTTCGAAACTTTCAAAAGTTTCGAACTCCTCCTCTAACTATACGTTACAAGTTTGTTAGTCACCACTAACTTCTATTCCTGTCTCAAGATAATCCAACTGAATCTCTTTTAAAAAGTAATACTTCTGTCCTACTTGATATCGATTATCGTTAAAGCCTTCCATTAGATCCATCTCCCAAAATATTCCCCAATAACCCATTAAACCCACTTGTTCAGGATTCTTTCGATATTTTGAAAAAACACGTTTTGAAAACCGATCTGTCCTATCCTCTTCATTAAAGGCGCAACAAGGAATTTCCTCACCATTAATAAAGTTCCATTGCCATTGCAAATAAACATCCGTTGTGAACATCGCTTTCTGATTCGACGTCCGAACTTCGTGGTTGACTGCTGCGAAGGCTGCTTTCTCAGAAATATCATTGTCAGAAAAGTGAACCCGCATATCTGATGCAGCAAAGTAAACTGCAATAAAAGGAAGCAAGGGTAACAACATTTTCTTCCTCATAGAATCCTTTGCTTCAGACTTCATCAGCAAAGACAGGATTACCAATAAAGTCCCTCCGAAAAAATTTATCCAATACCTTGGTCCATATTCTTTGAAAAACGAAAGAAAAACGAGAAAACCAATCAGAGCCAAGCCATAAAATAGTAACATCCGTTTGTTCTCTTGCCATGACCAAATAATAACGGCCAAAAACAATCCAATAAAAGTACCAAGCATGAGCAATATGCAAACAGAATACCAGCTGGGCATATCAATATCCATCGTGAAATAATGAAATCCGGAAAAACCTGAGCGAAATCCAAAAAATTGGAGCATCAACTGGTTCCATTGGTTTCCATCTGCTATTAATTGAACACTATGTGCCGTTTTATCTCCTGTCCAGTAATAATTCACAAGAAACACTAAGACACTCTGACCAATTCCAAATCCTGCGAGTGGAACAAACTTCTTTTTTGCCACCCACAGCCAATTTCCGACAAAAACCATGGCAAACA
>DDBE01000011.1 GCA_002332715.1 Flavobacteriales bacterium UBA2040 | reverse complement strand
TAAAACCAACTCTAAATGCGCAATTTCCTTTGGGCTTTTGTTCTATTGTTCAGCACATTCTCTTGGGGTCAATCGACCGACAAGTACAACAGCGTTTATGCTGGATTTTATCGTGGTGAAGAGTTGTTTCTGAAAGAACAATATTCGGCTGCGAGAAAAGAATTTCACGATTTTACCCAAGAATTTAAGGAATACAATGATCCACTTTATGTGAAAGCTCGATATTACGAAGGACTTTCTGCATTGGAATTGTACCAGAACGATGCCGTCGATTTATTGGAAACCTTCAATCAGAATTATCCTGAAAGCATCTATAAAAACACGATCATTTTTCGTTTAGGTAAGTACTATTATCAGAAGAAAAAGTACGAGGAAGTTATCGAGTGGTTGACACATTTGAAGGTTTCTGACGTGGAACCAGAAGATGTTGATGAGTACTATTTTAAATTGGGTTATGCTTATTTCGATCAACAAAAATTGATAGAATCCAGAAGTGCGTTTTACGAAGTAAAGGATAGCTCAAGTCAGTATTACAATCCGAGTTTGTATTATTATTCACACATCGCTTATGCTTTTAGTTCTTATCAAACAGCATTGGATGGATTTGAGAAATTAAAATCAGACGAGAAGTTTTCGGCAATTGTTCCGTATTACATTGCACAGATTTATTTCTTGCAGGGCCGATACGATGAGGTTCCTTTGTTAGCGCCCCAATTGACGGAAAACGATGAAATCACGAATCAAACAGATATTAATTTATTGATCGGAGATTCGTATTATCGTTTAGGAAAGTACGAAGAAGCGGTTCCTTATCTTGAAAAGTACGACCTAAAATCAACCACTTCACGAGAGAATGATTACGAATTGGGGAATGCGTATTTTAAAAGTAAAATGTACGAGAAGGCTATTAAAATGCTGGATCGCACAGCACGGATAAAAGATACCATGGCACAATTTTCTCAGTATCAAATTGGTCAAAGTTACCTGGCATTGAAACAACCGATTCCAGCTCGTGCTGCTTTTGAGGAAGCAGCGGCGACCAATTTTAAACCTGAAATTCGTGAAGATGCTTTGTATCAATTCGCTGTTCTGTCGTACAAATTGGATCTGAATCCGTACGATGAAGCGGTAATTGCATTGGAGCGTTATTTGAAAGAATACCCCAATTCGTCTCGAAAAGAAGACGTGTATCAGTATTTGGTGAATGTGTATACCACGACCAACAAGTACGAAAAAGCACTTGAATCATTAGATCGCTTGCCGAGTAAAGATAGTCAATTGAAAGCTGCGTATCAAGTTATTGCGTACAATGCAGGTGTGGAACAGTACCAAAAAGACAATTACAAAGAAGCGATTCGTTATTTCAATTTAGTCGAAAAGTATCCGATAGATCCAAAAGTTTCTGGGAAAAGTAAGTTTTGGTCGGCAGATGCGGAATTCCAGAAAAGACAGTACCGACAAGCTATTCAAGGATATCGTACTTTCTTGAATTCGTCTACTTCATCAGGAACGGATTTGCGCGCAGATGCCTACTACAATATTGGATACGCCCAATTAGTACTTCGCGATACAGCCGAAGCGGTAGAATCTTTCAAATTGTACACGCAACAAAACAACTTGTACAACAAAACGAAATTGGCCGATGCCTTCATGAGAATTGGTGATGGAAATTATTCAGTTCGGAAAAACAATGAAGCGTTGACTGCCTATATTTCAGCACTGAACCAAAAAGCGGGTTATGAAGACCAAGCCTTATACTACTTGGGTAAAACCTATGGTTTTATGTCACGTTTGGACGATAAAATCAAGGCACACACCGATATTTTGACCAAATTTCCCAATTCGAAATACGTTCAGCCTTCCATTTTAGAATTGGCGCATACCTATAAGTTTCAGGGCAATTATAATAAGGCATTAAAATATTACGAACAGATTATTTCAGATTACCCGAAGTCGGTTGAAGTAAAAACGGCGATGATAGAAATTGCTGATATTTATTACAAAAAAAGCGATTACGCTCAAGCTGAAAAAGACTACAAAAATGTATTGAGTTTGTATAGTGCCGATCGTCAAATGTGTGAAACAGCGGGGAGAAACTTAATCGACGTGTATGAATCTTTGCGTCAACCAGAGAAAATACAAGGAATTATCGATAATTACCCATGTGCGAAAATTGGGAACGATGAGCAAGAGGATGTGTATTATAAATTAGCGTACAAAGCGCATAGCGACAGCAACCATGTAGAAGCTATTACCCAGATTAACAAATACATGGGTAAATATCCAGCTGGAAAATACACCAATGAATTGACGGTTTATTTAGCAAACAGCTACGAGAAAACGGGAGATATGCCGCAATCAATCGTTTGGTACCGTAAATCATTAGAAGGGGCAAACACTGCATTTACTGAATTTGCAGCCGTTAAGGTTTC
The DNA here is from genome assembly GCA_002332715.1 of Flavobacteriales bacterium UBA2040. Lineage (GTDB taxonomy): Bacteria > Bacteroidota > Bacteroidia > Flavobacteriales_D > Crocinitomicaceae > UBA2040. The sequence goes on along the minus strand of DDBE01000011.1, from coordinate 2,538 downwards.
GAAATATTTATACAACAGAGGCGATTACGAAGAAGCGCTTCCGTATTACAAGCGATTAGAATCGGTTTCGTCTGATCCATCGGTCATTTACAAAGCGCAATTGGGGGTCATGCGTTCTTCCTACTTGATTGAAAATTATCCAGATGCGGTAAATTATGCCGAGAAAATCTTGGGTAGTTCTCAAATGAATCCCAGCGTAAAAATGGAAGCGGAATATTCGAAAGCGATGGGTAGTTTCAAATTGGCTGATTACGACAAAGCGAAAACGTCCATGTCGTGGATTGAGAAAAACAACACCAAAATAATGGGTGCCGAAGCGAAATTCACTTTAGCCGAAGTGTATTTCAAAGAAATGAATTACGCCAAAGCGAAAACGGAATTGAGTGCTTTGTACAAAAGAAAACCGAGTTACGATTTCTATGTCGCAAAAGCCTTGATTTTGGAAACGCGCATCTTTATGCAAGAAGACGATTTGGTGCAAGCGGAACAAAAATTAAAATCCGTTCGCGATAATTATCCTTTCCAAGACGATGGAATTTTAGCAGAAGCAGATTTGCTTTGGGATGAATTAATGATTCTAAAAAATCAACCAAAAGACGTTGGACCGGCTAAAAAACCAGTAATTGAAGTAGGCGATGGGAATTAAACTGACATATTGCTTGGCAACTTTGCTTTTGTTCTTCTCTCTAGATTTGAATGCACAAGGCGATCCCATTAATTTGGAGGCAAAAGGAAATCGCGAGGTGCCCACAGCAACACGTATTGCCGAAAGTCCGCTGATTCAAGATACAGCAACACCGACTCAGGTGATTGATTATCCGTTTTTGAATTTATATTTCCCGACACAGATTGAATTGAGTAAAATTGAAGCGGCGAGCGTTAAAATCGTCGATAAATTGCCGCAATTGTACCACAGTTATTTGAAATTGGGCGTTGGTTCCAAGTTCATGCCTTTGGGCGAATTCTATTTCAACAATACTCGTTCGCGTAAGTATCATTATGGAGTTAACTTGAAACATTTAAGTTCATTCGGAAATATTTCTGATTATGCTCCAGCGGGATTTGATCGTACCAGAGGTGAAATTTTCGGGTCGATTATCGAGAATAGATATCAAGTGAATGGGAATTTTCATTATGGTTCGCAAGGCTTGCATTATTATGGATTTAAAAACGACACCATAGGCAAAGACAGTATTCGTCAACGATACAACGATGTTGGTTTCCATTTCGATTTTCTTCGTGAAAGAAAAGATACGACCAATCTAAATTTCAAAGTGGGATTGACCTACAATAACTTCATGAGTCGAAAATTGGGCGATGCTGACTCGCTCAAAAACTGGAGAGCAAGAGAAAACTATTTCGCAATAGACGGTGGCGCATGGTACAAAATGGGCAAAGAGATTTATTCTGCCGATTTATCGATTAGCTACAACGGCTACAAGTATGGCGAAGATTTAAAGACCTTGACACCCATCGATTCCGGATTGGTGCGCGACAATACTGTCATCAGTTTGAAACCGCGAATCACGACTTTTGCCTATGACAATCGTTTGAAAGCGAGTGTTGGATTGGACTTAACGATAGATGCAGCCGACAAAACGAAAGCTTACATTTTTCCTTTGATTGAGGCGAGATATTCGCTTTTCAATGATATTTTCATTCCGTATGTGGGTATCAAAGGTGGACTGACTCAACAATCTTTCCGAAATTTTACGAGCGAAAACGAATTCATTTTACCGAATATCGAGATTCGAAACGAACACAAGTCTATCGACTTGTACGGGGGTTTCAAAGGAACGATTTCAAGAAGAATTGGATTTAATATTGGTGCAAGCTTCGCACATATCAAGAATTTATCTTTCTACTTAACGGATACGCTGCATGCGCGTCAGAATCAATTCTACCTTGGGTACGACACAGCGAATGTTGCGACAGTCGAAGGGTCCATGTATTTCCAATTGCGTGAAAAATTGAGAATCGATGTGATTGGAAAATACAATTCGTATCAATTGCTAAACAATTCCTACGCGTGGAACCGACCATCGACTGAATTTACCGTTCGTGGAAAATACAATCTCTTCGACAAATTAATCGCTCAGGTAGATGTAAACTTGCAAGGCGGCAGAAAGGCTTTGGTGTATGAAGATGGTGTTGACACGAAGCTAGAAAACGGACAATACGCACTTTCTCTAGGTTATTTGGCCGATGCTAATCTTGGATTGGAATATTTGTACAACAACCGGATCTCAGCTTTCTTTCAGATGAACAATCTTGCTGCTCAACGATACAAGCGATGGAATAATTATCCTGTGATGGGCTTCCAAGTGATGGGTGGATTTACTTTTAAATTTTAATCGGGAAGATTAAAATTTAGTTGTGAGTTGTTCTTTCAGAACTGACAGTTTGGAAGTTTCAAGTTGGTTAGTTGCTGGTTAACATAGATTGAAGATTTGAAAACGTATTTCATTCACAAAGAAAGAAATTAGTATTGTTTAAGATCTGATAGAATTTATAAAAAAGGTTGGGGCGCAATGCATT
>DDBE01000064.1 GCA_002332715.1 Flavobacteriales bacterium UBA2040 | reverse complement strand
ATTAGCATTTCCGAAGATATTTCTTGGGACTATGTTCAAATGGAATTACGAGATTTTGTGCGAGAATGGTTAGCCGAGGGAAATGAAGTATTGGTGAAAATGCCAGCTCCAAAACCAGTTGAAACCAAAAGTTCTGAGGCAGAAGGTAAAACCTATGAACCTTCGGAATACGATGAAGCGATTCGTGATTTATTGGATGAATACGTGAGACCAGCCGTTGAAAATGATGGAGGTGCAATTGATTTCAGAAGCTACGAAGAAGGAATTGTTACCGTTGTTCTGCGTGGAGCTTGTTCTGGATGTCCATCCTCTACAGCAACTTTAAAAGGCGGCATCGAAACTTTGCTGAAGTCACATTTGCCGGCGGTAAAAGAAGTGGTTGCTGAGGAAGCTTAGTCGTCAAATTAGAAGTAAGAAGTAAGAAATTTGAATTCGTAATTTCTAATTCAACAATTCGTAATTGATTATAGCCAGCGGAATAAATCATCGAAGAGACGTTTTCCCCAGGGTGAATTAGCAAAGTCTTTTTCTAATTTTGCGCGAAGTTGTTCTGGTGAGTACACCTCTTTTTTCTTTAAGTCGATTTCAAAATCTTCTGGTTTCGTTTCTCTGAATTCAACCTCTTTAGCGAAATAAATAATTCCGCCATCTTCTGTTGCCAATCCCAAAATTGCTCCAGGTAAACCGTTGAATCCTTCTGGTCCAACTGATGGTATAACTTCAATCGCATACCAAGCATAGAGACGTGTAGAGTCATTTTTTTCATAAACGGCCTTACGACATCTGTATTTACCGATAGTTCTTTTACTCTCTGTTATTTTCCATGCACGTACAGTGTTTGAATCACTGACGTAAAGTTTTTGTCCAGATATATCCAATACGGTCAACTTGTTATCAGTCGTAAAATCCTGACGAACGGTAGATTTACTTGTCGTCCAATCCAATCTATCCACCTCATCACTCAAAATCGGTTTGAAAATCGATATCGTATCATTGAAAATAAGCTCGAAATTATCGGTTTTAGAGGTATTCCCACGAAGCCATTGTTTCATTCGTTCGTCCGTAAACTTCTTCTCCAGGTTCGTCTTTCTTTCAAAAACAATTCGTCCTGAAGTGATTTGCCCAAACGATGAAAATGAGATCACGAATAGACAAAGGATTACTCCAATTTTATTAATGCCAGCCACCTTTACCATCTTCTTCTGTTGTTTTGTTACTGTTAAATCGATACGTCATTTTCACTAAGAAGTAACGAGAAATAATCTTTGTAAAATTGTCTGTAATTACGTTTTGAGATACATATCTGCTCGCATCAATATTCTGATTTAAAATATCGTTTGCGATGAACTGTAATTCCAAATTATTCGTTTTCAAGAAGTATTTACTCACCGAAGCATTCCAGATAAAATAATTGATATTGTATCCATCTGATCGTTGTCCGTTGATCGTATAGTTTACATTTGATTCTACTTTGAATCCATGCTTAAGACGCCAAACGAAACCTGCGAAATAGTCTTGAGCAGTATATGGAGTTGTCGAAAAACTTCTTAAACTGTTAGTTGGACTGTTGTAACTCAAGTTTCCGCGAACATTGAACTCAAGGGAATCAGATTGATAAACTAATTCAAGAGATGGCGTTAAAGATAAATTCGTTGCAGTGTTTCTTTCTCCATTTAAGAAGCTAAAACCTTGGTAGATATTTCCTGATAAATTTGGTCGCAAAGTGAATTTTTTATTCTTCTTGAAAGGCAAACCAGCACCCATATTAACTGAAGCTGAACTTGCGCTTTTTACGTTAACTTTTTTAATAATTTGCTGACCGAAATTTGTAATCGTAGTTGAATCACCAAAGGCATCCGTTGCATAATATCCATTTCCTCCGACATAAATGTAACGACCAGACAAGGCATTCCATGTATTGAAATTTGCATTCACTGAGTGCGAATAATCCGGACGTAAGTTAGAGTTTCCAATTCGCAATCTGTTCGGATTCGTGTTGTCCGGAATAGGTTGTAAGTCTGAAATAGAAGGTTGTCTAGAATTTGTATTGTACGTTATTCTCAATCGTTTACTTCTAGTCGGATTGTACGTAAACCGAAGATTAGGAAGTACGTTTGTGATATTTTGATTGATCACATCCTCGGTCACTTTGTTTCTGTTTTGTATGTCTATGTTTCGAACTCTTGCTCCTGCTACAATCGTGTATTTACGACTCTCATACCAAAGCTTGGCCCCGGCTCTATGTTGCGTTCTTACATTTTCAAAATTGTTGGAGAATGTTGAGTTTACAAGGTCGAATTGCCCTGTTGTAGGGTTGAAATCTCTCGTCTCTTTATTTTGATTCGTGTTGCCCACATCGTATGAATACTCTGTTTGAATCTTAAATTTCTTTCCGATGGGCTCGTAATAGGAACCTCGTATCGAATGAGTCACTCCATTTTGGTAATTTATTTTGCCTTGGTCAAAACTAGATTGTATTTGACTGCTGTCAGAGTAGATATTCGTGGAATTTAACTGTCCGTCAGATCGGTTGTCTTCCAAGCCCAAGTCATAATCCAAAGCAATCATTCTTTTCGGTTTCATAAATTTCCGAACAAATTCTACCTCCGTCGATAATGAATTACTTGTCGCTTTGTTTTCGTTTGTTACGATGTTAGATCTAGAAAAAAGTTCCTCAGAGGTATTCCAAGTAGTGTAATCCTTGTTGTTTTGTGCACCAGTATTACTTCGGAAACTTGGTCTGATTTCAATACGTGTTAAAGAATCCAATTGCGATTCAAAACGCAAATTAACATTGTGTGAAACGTCTGAACTAATGTTTCTTGTTGAATCATCGGTGGTAAAAGTAGAATCTTGAATGAAGAATTGAGATCTACTATTACTCAAAGCATTATTTTTAGTATCGTAGTATGAATAGTTAAATCCTATTTCTGTTTTTTTCTTTTTACCAATTTTATCTGAAAAGTAAATTCCTGCTCTCAAGGTTTGTGGTATTCCAGTAGTGCTGCTATTTGAATTATAAATGAAATCTCCATCGTCGTCAAACATTCTTGTATTTCCTTCATTTTCGAGACCAAACTTATTTCTGTCTCCAAAACCAAAATTACTCTTCGGTGTATTTGCTCCGAGAACGAAAATCGATATTTTCTGAGATTTATTGAATTTATTTACAAGCAATTCTCCCTCATAAAACTGCTGAAAGTCAGAGGCTCCCGAGACTAGACCAAAATATCCTTTTTTGGCATCTTCTTTTAATCGTAAATCTAGAATTTGCAGAGTTTCCTCTCCATCTTCAGAGTTTTCTTGTTTCTTTTCATACAATTGAACAGTTTCTACTCCTTTTGCACCCAGGTTTTTTGTAGCAATCGTTGGGTCGGAACCAAAGAATTCATCACCATCAACCAATACTTGGTCAATGTCTTTTCCTTGCGATCTAATCTTACCATCTGCGCCAATTTCTAAACCAGGCAATTTTTTTAGTAAGTCTTCGACAACAGCGTTTTCTGCCACTTGAAATGAATCTGCTACGTATACGAGAGTATCTCCATTATAGAAAATTGGATTTTTGTTAGCGTAAATTACTACATCATCAAAATCTTGCAATTTCGTAGGCATGGCAATAGTTGGAATATTAATAGAATCATTCTCAACATGTCCGAAAATGTAGAAAAATTTGTCGTCGTAATTTGGATGGCTTATGATTAAAGTGAAGGTATCGACTTCAAATCCAGACAGTTCAAAAAATCCTTTTGCATCTGTTCGTTCATAACCTAGCATTAGTGAATCCCTCACTCTGATAGCAACCGCAACGGCGTTTATAAGAGGAACAGTGCCGGTGCTGTCGTATACTTGTCCCTTCAAATTCATCTCCTGTGAGTATGAATTATTCGTGAAAAGAAATAAAGAAAACACAAAGATAGTAAAGCGTATGATCATTGTAAACTCATTTTAAGCGGCAATAATAAGGATAAATGAACGGAAACACCCCACCAAAAAATGTTAATGCGCACTAAATATAGGTGAACGGTTTTATTTCTAAGGTGAACGGTAAGCCTTAAATATACTATCTGATTAGTCCATTTTAGCGTTAATCAAAAGTTGGAATTCCATGTTCTTTTGATCTCTCATTCGCTCAAATTCAACCGTTAGAGGCTTTCCTATAGCTGTCGTCTCATTTTTTCGAAGGTAGTTTATCTGATCGTCAACAAATTGAATTGCTAACGCTGAAGCATAACCAGTTTTTCCTCGCCCACCGACTAAAAGATAGGTCATATCTCCATTTTCTATGAATCCTTGGAAAGTTGTTGCGAAAACTCCTTTGTTATTAAGAACTTGTTCTGCTGTTTCCATTGAGCAATCATAAGGTTTAGCGCCTTTAAATTCTTCTTTTTCTATATTTTCTTCAAATTGAGTGAGTCGCTCTTTCGTAGAAATAGGGTATCCATTTTTGTCATAATAGCTAATCCTTTCTCGGAATGCACCTTTTGCCTTCTCGTTGTCTAAAAATCGCTCAACGGACATGAATTTGTTATTGTTTTCCAAGTAGAAGGTTCGCGTTCCAGAATTTCCGGTTATGCCATTGGTAAATTTCTCTGCGACTTTAACGATATTTTTTTTGTCATCTAAAAAAGCTAAGGCTTCTTCATATGAACCGTCATTATGGGTGTATGTTAAGCTGTTAGCTGCTGTTAGTTTATCTTCTTTACCATCGATTAGTATTTTTTTATCGTCCAAAGCTATATTTGAAGTAGCATCAGTCGATTTTGGCAGGTCTTCAATTGTGGATTCATTATTGCTAGAGTTGCAAGCCACAAAAAATAGGAAAATCGAAATACTCAGAATTCGTATCATAATTGAGGTTTTTGGTTGTAAAATGTAAAACATGGGTTAAAGTTAATACGTAATATTAAAATGATAACGGAACTTTTTTGTATTTCTTATCGTATTATCAAAAAAAACTTTTTTAAATGACGGCAGCGCATTTACACCTTTTATTAAACCACATACCTGTTCTAGGTACCTTTTTTGGGCTTATATTATTGTTTCTAGGGTTAACGAAACGAAGTAAAACACTTCAGATAGCAGGTTTAGCTACATTTTTTATTGTTGGTTTGGTTACAATTCCAGCTTATTTGACAGGAGAAGCAGCCGAGCATGCTACTGAACATCTTTCAGGTTCATCCCACGATATGTTGCACGAACATGAAGAATTAGGATTATATGGTTTGATTATTTCTTTGATTTTGGGAATGATCTCTGGTTTCTTTTGGTTTTTAGTTACAAGAAATAGACATTTACATTATAAGAAAGCTTTGTGGGCAATTCTTATCGCATCTTTATTTTCGTTTTTTGTGATGGTTCTTATTGGCGGACATGGCGGAAAAATAAGACGTCCAGAGTTAAGAAGCGAGATTCAAGAAGGGGAACATACGAGTTCACTTTATTCTTTTGACAGAGATTAACTTTTTTTGCTTGTCAAAAGAAAAAAAGTCTGTAACTTTGCTCACGCGTTGAAAACGTTAATCGCAATAAATTGATGTAAAAAGCAATAAAGATATATTGCGGGGTGGAGCAG
>DDBE01000122.1 GCA_002332715.1 Flavobacteriales bacterium UBA2040 | reverse complement strand
TTCTTGGTCAACGGGAGATACTTCTGCAACAATTAATGTAACACAAACGGGAAATTATTCAGTGACAACTACCGACTTTTTAGGCTGCGAAACAGACACCAGTAAAGCAGTTGTTTTTGAAGTGTGCAATCTTGGTTTAGAGGAAGAAACTACACCTCTTTCTTTTGATGTTTTTCCAAACCCCAGCAATGGAAATTTCACCCTTACTAATTTTATAAGTCACCAAAATCAAGTTGATTTAAGAATAATAAATTTACTAGGACAAACAGTTTATTCACAGCTCAAAATAAACACAAAAATGGCCGGGAAGGTAGAGGTTCACTTGATGAAAAAAGGAGCTTATTTTGTCGAAGTTTCCGAGGGAAATAATCAACTACGCAAAAAACTGATTGTTCAATAATCGTTCGCATGTATTTAAACCTATAAATAGGCAAAGAATGCCGAAATGGAAGAAATATCGTGCATGTATTTGGATTGCAAAAACGAAAATGAAAAAAGCGAATCCAATAAACCAGGAACAGTCGATTGGATACAACTCAATTTCATTGATCTTGGATTGAGACGTGAAGTTCCAGCGGTTTTCACCAAAGGAGTGTTCAAAATGCTCTATGAAAATAAAATTTATGTCGATGGGATGTTGAACGAGGAAAATGTAAATATTATTACTAATACGAATTAAAGATTCGAACTTTTCGCAAGTTATTCGAACTCAAAATATCTTATCTTTGCGAGCGCAATCTAAAATCGCAAATCAATGTCTGATATACGCTATCAACTTCGAGGAGTTTCCGCAGGTAAAGAGGAAGTTCACAACGCCATAAAAAACATCGACAAAGGCTTGTTTCCGCAAGCTTTTTGTAAAGTAGTTCCGGATTCGTTGACAGGCGATGAAGATTATTGTGTCGTAATGCATGCCGATGGAGCTGGAACGAAATCTGCCTTAGCCTACATGTATTGGAAAACGACGGGCGATGTTTCTGTTTGGAAAGGTATTGCGCAAGATGCATTGATCATGAATATCGATGATTTGCTTTGCGTTGGAGCCACGGATAATATTCTACTTTCTTCTACAATCGGACGAAATAAAGGTTTGATTACGGGTGAAGTTATTTCTGAAATCATTAACGGAACAGAAGAACTTTTAGCTGATTTGCGTTCGCAAGGAATTGGCATTCAATCAACTGGTGGAGAGACTGCAGATGTTGGTGATTTGGTGCGAACGATCATAGTTGATTCGACTGTTGTTTGTCGCATGAAACGATCGAATGTGGTATCTAATCATAACATTCAGGATGGAGATGTTATCGTTGGTTTAGCTTCTTTTGGTCAAGCGTCATACGAGAAAGAATACAACGGTGGAATGGGAAGCAACGGATTGACATCTGCTCGACATGATGTTTTTTCTAAAACGTTAGCGAATGATTTTCCTGAAAGTTTTGACCCCGCTGTTCCTTCTGATTTGGTGTATTCTGGAACGAAAGAATTAACAGATGAGGTCAAAGGAAGTCCTATCAATGCAGGGAAATTGGTGCTTTCTCCAACACGCACTTACGCGCCAGTTATCAAGAAAATATTAGACAATCATCGTTCTGAAATTCATGGAATGGTACATTGTTCAGGTGGTGCACAAACGAAAGTTCTGCACTTCGTGAAAGACGTGCACGTGATCAAGGACAATATGTTCCCGATTCCACCACTTTTCAAGTTGATTCAAGAAGAGTCGAACACGGATTGGAAAGAAATGTACAAGGTTTTCAATATGGGACATCGAATGGAAATTTACGTTCCAAAAGAAGTAGCTCAATCCATAATAGACATCTCAAAATCCTTCAATATAGATGCACAAATTGTTGGTCGTGTAGAGAAAAACGAAGGCAATAAATTAACGATTATATCTCCTTATGGGGAATTCACATATTAGTTGGATGTTGGCCACTTCGCTTCAGCGAAGTGGCCAACATCCAAAATCCAAAATAAATGAACGATTTACTTCAAAAATTAGAGGCTATCCATTACCGTTTTATAGAGGTTGGAACGCAAATCACCGATCCTGATATTATTACGGATATGCCCCGCTATGTAAAGCTCAGTAAGGAGTACAAGGATTTGGAGGAGATGGATAAAATCTATTTCAAATACAAAAACATACTCGACAATTTAGTCTCTGCAAAAGCCTTGTTGGCCGAAGAAAAAGATCCTGAAATGCGTGACATGGCCAAAGGAGAAATCGACGAATTGGAAAATATTCGCCCAGAGATGGAGGAAGAAATCAAGTTTATGTTGATCCCGAAAGATCCCGAAGATGATAAAAATGCCATCATGGAATTTAGAGCGGGAACCGGTGGTGACGAAGCTTGTATTTTCGTGGAAGATGTTTTTAGAATGTACACCATGTTTTTCAAAGAGCGTGGTTGGCAATATGAAATCATTAACTCATCGCCAGGGACTACTTCAGGATTTAAAGAAATTGCTTGCGAAGTTACGGGTGATGCCATTTATGGAAATCTCAAATTTGAATCTGGTGTACATCGTGTACAACGTGTTCCTGAAACAGAATCACAAGGTCGTGTTCATACTTCAGCAATTACAGTTGCTGTTTTACCCGAAGCAGAAGAGGTGGATGTGGAATTGAACATGGCAACAGACGTTCGTCGAGATACTTTCCGTGCATCGGGTGCGGGTGGTCAGCACGTCAATAAGACAGAGTCTGCGATTCGTTTGACCCACATACCAACTGGTTTGGTCGTTGAATGTCAAGATGGTCGTTCACAGCACAAAAACTTGGAAAAAGCGACAACAGTTTTACGATCAAGATTGTATCAAATGGAGCTGGATAGAATTAACGAAGAACGCTCAGCACATAGAAAAACTTTGGTGAGTTCAGGTGATCGTTCAGCAAAAATCAGAACGTACAACTACCCTCAAGGAAGAATCACCGATCACCGCATCAACAAAACGATGTACAATCTAAGTTCGTTTATGAATGGAGATATGCAAGAAATGGTGGATGCTCTGAAAATGGCAGAGAATGCAGAGAAGCTGCAGGCAGAAACATAGTCTTCGGCATTGCTAGCGAGGTACTCATATATTTATATCAAGGACGATGCAACGGGGGTATTGTTGCATTAATTATTTTTCGACCATTTTTCGTCAAATTTCTTGAATGTTTATAAAGCTAACTCCCTTAATTATTTAGACTTTTGTACTTAAAATATATGTTAAAAGGGCT
>DDBE01000070.1 GCA_002332715.1 Flavobacteriales bacterium UBA2040 | reverse complement strand
TAAAATGTTTGATAAAAACAACGGGATCGTTTGCGCTGCATCGGATGAAGACATGGAAAAATCCAATGCCTTGATTTTAAAAACGAGCGATGGCGGAAAGACCTGGAAAAAAGTGTATCAATCCAATCGACCATTTGAAGGTACTTGGAAAGCTTCTTTCCCAACAAAGGATGTTGGCTATGTTACCATTCAATCCTACAATCCAGATCCGAATGTGAAACAACAACGCGTGGCTAAAACAACTGATGGGGGAAATACGTGGAATGAAATCAACCTAATTGAAGATGCGGCAGCACGTCAGTTTGGCATTGGATTCATTGATGAAAACCACGGATTTGTAGGAACGATGAACAGCGGTTACGAAACCAAAGATGGTGGTAAAACTTGGTCTACTGTAAACCTCGGTATGGCATGCAATAAAATCCGAATTTACAAAGATGCCAATGGGAAAATTTATGGATATGCAATTGGTGTGGATGTATTTAAATTCAATGATTTAAACAATTAACAAGCTTTGTCTACGGAAAATTATACAAGTAGACGGAAAAATTGAAACTGGATGCAACATTTTTGTTAAAAGTTAAAACAAGCTAATATGAAAAACATCAAAATCTCACTTCTTGCAGTAACCGTGCTGTTAGCATCTTGCGGCAATAAAGAAGAATTGGTATCGGGTATTGTAAAAAAGAATATGGATACCTCAGTAAAACCAGGCGATAACTTCGACCGTTTCGTTAATGGAACTTGGGCTAAAAACAACAAAATTCCTGCAGATAAAGCATCATTTGGTGCTTTTGATATGTTGTATGACAAATCGCAAAAAGACGTTAAAGCCATCATTGAAGAAGCTTCAAAAGGAAGTTTTACTGAGGGTTCAGACGAGCAGAAAATTGGAGATTACTATAGCTCTTTTACTAATCGTAAAAACCGAGATGCTAAAGGCGTTACTCCTATTCAATCGGAATTAAAAGCCATTGATGCAATCGCAAATCACACCGATTTAGCAAGTTATTTTGGTAAAGCCAATAGAACTGGAGTATCAATTCCTTTTTCAGTTGCTGTTACAGAAGATTTTAAAGATCCCAAAAAATATACTTTAATAACTTGGCAAGGTGGTTTAGGACTGCCTGAAAGAGAGTACTACCTTCAGAATGATGCCAAAATGGCGGACATTCGCAAGAAATATGTAGCGCATATCGAAAAAATGTGGCAATTAGTTGGATTACCCAATGGTGCTGAAAGTGCGGCTAAAGTTATGGCTTTAGAAACTACTTTGGCAACCAACCACATGAAAAAAGAGGACACTCGTAACACAGCAGCACTTTACAACAAATATGCGTTAACCGATTTAAAATCGTTAATGCCAGATTTTGATTGGACAGCTATGTTAAAAAAAGCAGGTGTTGCTAACGAAAAAAATATTGTGATTGCTCAAGTAGCGTATACAAAAAGTTTAAACAATATCATCAAAAATACACCTATTGCTACTTGGAAAACGTATTTAAAATGGGGTTTGATAAACAGCACTGCTGTTTACTTAAATTCCGCTTTAGACAAACAGAACTTCGAATTCTACGGAAAGACATTGAACGGAACAGAACAACAAGAAGAAGATTGGAAAAGAGCTGTTAGTGCTGTAAATGGTAGTTTGGGTGAAATTGTTGGTAAGGTATATGTAAAAAAACACTTTACTCCAGAGGCTAAAAAACGTATGACGGCTATGGTGAAAAATCTACTTAAAGCTTACGCAGCAAGCATCAAAGAATTGGATTGGATGAGTGCCAACACTAAAAAAGAAGCACTTGCTAAGGTTGATAAATTCATGATTAAAATTGGTTACCCAGACAAATGGAGAGATTACTCTGCATTAAAAGTAGCTAAAAATGATTTGTTCGGAAACGCAAAAAGAGCTACCGAATTTGAATACAACCGAATGTTAAACAAATTAGGTAAACCTGTTGATAGAGCTGAATGGGGAATGACACCACAAACAGTGAATGCGTATTACAATCCAACGCTTAACGAAATTGTTTTTCCAGCGGCAATTCTTCAACCGCCTTTCTTTAATTTAGCTGCAGACGATGCTGTAAATTATGGTGGAATTGGTGCCGTAATTGGGCACGAAATCGGACACGGATTTGACGATCAAGGAAGTGCTTTTGATGGTGACGGCGTAATGAGAAATTGGTGGACACCACAAGATTTAACTGCATTTCAAACAAGAACAAAAGCTCTTGTTGATCAATACAACAGTTTTAAAGTATTTCCAGATTTAAACCTTAATGGAAGTTTTACGCTTGGCGAAAACATTGGGGACTTAGGCGGATTGAGCATTGCTCTTAAAGCTTACAAAATGTCACTAAACGGAAAAGAAGCGCCTAAAATGGACGGTTACACCGGCATTCAAAGAGTATTTCTTGGTTGGGGACAAGTTTGGCTAGATAAATCTCGTGAAGAAGCTTTGAGAAGTCAAGTCGCATCTGACCCACATTCACCTGCTAAATTTAGAATTAATGGTGTGGTTAGAAACATCCCGGAATTCTATGAAGCATTCAACGTGAAAGCAACGGATTCTCTTTATTTAGCTCCAGAAAAAAGGGTTAAAATTTGGTAATCAAATTCAAATCAATAATCCAGATATAAAACAAGGTATTGTGGATGGGTGGAATGGTAGGTGACATTTAAAAAGTAAGAAAGAAATAAACAAAGAAGTAATTATGAAAAAATTAATTTTAATCTCTGTTGGGCTGATATTAACAGTTCAATCAACAAGCGCCCAAACGTTAACATGGGCAAAACAAATTGGAGCAGACGCCCAAGACCAAGGAAGATCAATAACCGTTGATGCTTCAGGAAATGTTTATACGGCAGGCACCTTTAGTGATACCGTCGACTTTGACCCCGGTATCGGTAACTATTTTCTTACATCGACAGGTTTGGATGATGTCTTTATATCCAAATTAGATTCATTGGGAAACTTTATGTGGGCTGGTTCATGGGGATGGCTAAATTTTGATTTAGGCTTATCAATAACTGTCGATACCAATGGATTTGTATATAGCACAGGTTTATTTCAGGGAACTGCTGATTTTGACCCAGGAGTAGGAGTTTTTAACCTTACTGCATCGGGATTAGACGGATTTGTCGTTAAAATGGACGCATCGACAGGAAACCTCGTTTGGGCGAAGCAATTTCCGTTTGAATCTTCAGCCATAGCAGTAGATCCAAACGGAAATGTAATTACGGTAGGAAGACAGAACGGATCGGCTTTTCTTTCAAAACTTGATGCTTCAGGGAATCCTGTTTGGACAAAAGAGTTTGCAACACAATCAGGAGATTGCGGTGCATCATCTTTAGTACTGGATGCTCTTGGGAATATTTACACCACGGGGTTTTTTATTGATACCGTAGATTTTGACCCCGGACTTGGTACCTATAACTTGGTTGGAGAATACTATGGTGATGCATTTATTTGCAAACTAGATGCCGGTGGAAATTTTCAATGGGCAAAACAATTGAGCGGAAATGGCAATGAGGTTGGGGCCACAATAGCATTGGATGCATCAGGAAATGTTTATACCTCAGGAGTATTAAATGCAACAGCCGATTTTGACCCCGGAGTCGGCACTTATAACCTAAGTTCGGCTGGTATAGGGAATTCTGATGGTTATATTTCAAAGTTAAATTCCTCTGGTGATTTTGTTTGGGCAAAACAATTAGGAGGAGCTATTGGTAGTAGCTTATTCATAAGTTCAATAGTTCTGGGTGCCGATAATAATGTATATAGCATAGGTAATTTTTCACAAACGGTAGATTTTGATCCTGGGACAGGCACAAATAACCTAACTTCCTCTGGACCATATGATGTTTTCATCTCAAAACTAGATAATAACGGGAACTTTATCTCAACACTGCAATTTGCCGGGTCTGGTTTTGCCGAAGGAAGATCCTTAGTCCTTGATAATGTAGGAAATATCCTTGCCACAGGTCACTTTAAGGCAACAACCGATTTTGATCCCCTAGCAGGTGTTTTCAACCTAACATCTAATGGAGCTGACGATATTTTTATAATCAAACTACAAAATGAGTTGGAAAATACCACTTCCATTAACGAACATTCATGGACTAGTAAAATCAACCTTTATCCAAATCCGACAACTAGCGCATTAACTATTGAATCTGACAAAATATTCGAAAATGCAAACTTAATAGTAAGAAACGCCATTGGACAAGAGATTTTTAGTGACACCTATTCATCAACCAACAGTATAACATTTAACCTTAATGGTGAATCAGGAGTATATTTCGTAGAAATAAATGATACTGGTAAAGTCGCAATTTTAAAGGTGATAAAAGAGTAAATCAAGCCAAGAAAGCTCCCAACTATATCCGTATACTTTTAGTTGAAGATTTAAATTAGAAAATGAACAAAAATTAATATAATAACCAAAGAACATGAAAAAAATATTAATACAACTTTTCCTATTTACGCTTACAGTTTTCAGCAGCCAAGCACAATTGCTTTATAAAATTGAAGGCAATAACCTTCAAAAACCGAGTTATATCTATGGTACGATTCATATTATGCCAAAAAAAGATTTTGTTATTTCTGATTCGATTAAATCCGCATTTAAAACTTGTAACGAATTGGTAATGGAAGTCGATTTGAATATGGATTTAAAAACACAACTAGAAATCCTTGAACTTACGATGCTTCCAGACGGAAAAACAATTGCCGACATTACAACCAAAGAGAATTCTGAACGAATTAGAAATTTCTGTCTGGATAGCATCAATTGGAAAGAATCCAAATACAATAAAACAAGTCGTTTTCAACCTTTCTTTCTTTCATCGCTAATCACGCAGGAACTAATAGGTAAATCAAAGAGTTATGAAATCGAATTCAAGAAACTTGCAAAAAAGAATAAGATGTCTATGTCAGGACTTGAAACAATTCAATTTCAAATGAATTTATTAAGTGAGGTTTCAAACGAAGAGCAGATAAAAATGCTTCTACTTGGCTTAACAACAGACAACTCAGAGTTTAATAAATTACTTGAGAATTATTTAAAAAAAGACATTAATCAGTTGGTGACGTTGATGAATACTGATCTTTCTCCTGAGTTCTATTCTGATTTAATCGTTAAACGAAATCAAAAGTGGATACCTATTATTACTGAACTCATTCAAAAAAAATCAACATTCATTGCGGTTGGAGCTGCTCACCTACCTGGAAAAGAAGGCGTCTTAAATCTTTTGCAAGAAGCTGGTTATAAAATAACTCCTATTGATTGAAAGAACAGAGTTAGCGTGTGTTACTTTGTAAATTGAATTTCTATAACTTAATTACCTTTTGTTCGTCTAGTGATTTTAATCTTTTTTGTATGAAAAATTTATATTTCGCCATTATTCTGCTTTTGAGTCCATTTTTCGTTTTCAGTCAGCACCTCTATGAAATCGACTTAAACAAGATCGAAAAAGATGTTTTGCCTGTTAAAATGACCTTAAGCAAAGCACCTCAAAAGGATCAGGTAATCTATTCTTTTCCAGCCACTGTGCCCGGAACCTATGAAACGCAAGATTTTGGTCGATTTGTACTTTCCATGAACGCAAAAACAGCGGATGGAAAGAACTTAAAAGTGAAAAAACAAGGAAACAATTCTTTCATCATTTCAGATGCGAAAAAATTGAAGTACCTCGAATACACGCTTGAGGATATCATGGACAGAAAGGTGAAGAAAAATCCCATCTTTGACCCAGTGGCGACCAATTTCGAGGAAGGCAAGAACTTCCTTTTCAATAACGGCGGAATTTTTGGTTTTTTTGAAGGCGAAGAAGCAGATCCAATTGAGATAAAAATCGTAAAACCATCACAACTTTACGGTTCTACTTCCCTACCTCAAACGTTGAGCAACAGTGGTCAGCAGCATTTCAAAGCGAACTCCTACCACCAGTTGATTGATTGTCCAATCATGTTCTCTGTTCCCGATACAGCCCAAACCTATGTCGGAAATACAAAGGTGACTATTTCTGTGTTCGATGTCAATGGAGTTCCACGAGCAAAGCACTTTTATGAAGTCTTGAAACGCGACATGCAGGCCATTGACGACTTCCTACCAGATCTTCCAGTCGATAATTATACGTTCATCATTTATGTAGATGACCTGAAAGAGATTGGTAAATCAATTACCGGTAAAATGGGTCTCATCAAAAAAATCAAGCTGGCTTTGAAATTTCGCAATTTAGGTATCGGAGCTTTGGAGCATGGCAATTCATCAACGTATTACTTGGCTGATCTTGGTGTTGCCGATATAAAAGAACTTTCTTTGGACAATCAACTTTCGGGAGCTGCCATCCATGAATTCATGCACATTTTGACTCCACTTGGATTGCATTCAGAGCGCATTGGAAACTTCAACTACACAAATCCTTTGATGAGTAAGCACTTGTGGCTTTACGAAGGTGTAACCGAATATTTTGCTAACCTGATCAAATTCAAAGGAGGCGTAATTTCACCCGATGAATATTTAAAGGAAATGGAAGCCAAGCTTGCTCAGGGCTTAGATTTTCCGGTTAGTGAAATGTCTTTTACAGAGATGAGTGAACATGTATTGGAAGAAAAATTCCACAAACATTACGGTCAAGTATATATGCGTGGTGCCGTTTTGGCAATGTTGCTGGATGCAGAAATTCAGCGACTTACTTCCGGTCAAAAATCCTTGATTGATGTGATGTTGCTGTTGAACGCACGATATGGCGCAAATAGGTCATTCGATGAACAAACCTTTATTGCAGAACTGGTAAAAGAGGTGCATCCGGATTTGCAGCAATTTTTCAGCAACTATATTGAAGGCAAAAACCAGTGGAAACCAAACGATCAATTGAATTACGTTGGTATTAGTTACTACGACTCACTTCAAGAATCAGTTTTATTATCTCCCTTTAACGCGAAAGATAATGACATCACATTGAAAGCGATTGGAGGAATAGGTTTAGAACAATATGTCGTGAAAACAGGTCCGAATGAATGGGCGGGATTAAAACAGGGTGATATTGTTAATCTAAATGATTACCGCAGTGCAATTGAACCAAATGGACAGAAGCTCAAAGAAGGTGAAATCGCCAAACTAAAAGTCAAACGAAACAACGAAGTCATCATTTTGGATGTAGTCGTGAAATACGGAATGAAGGAAAAGAAGCATGTACTGCGTTGGATGGAGAAGAAATAGGTTAGAAATTGTAATAAAAATCAAAAATGAAAAAACTACTAATAGCAGTAACGGTAACGTTAGGATTATCTTTTGTTTCAATATCCCAAGACACACTAAACGTTCTTTTTATTGGGAACAGTTATACTTCTTTTAACAACTTGCCCCTACTCGTTCAAAATCTTTCAACATCGGCAGGTAAAACGTTGAATATTGATTCGAACATGCCGGGAGGATACTTAATATCTAGCCATCTCAATGATGCGACAACACTTTCAAAAATAAGTCAAGGCAATTGGGATTATGTCATTTTACAAGAGCAAAGTCTAATTCCTACGATAGATTATTATCGCTACAACGACATGTATCCTGCCATGACAGATTTAAAATCAGTTATTGAACAATATAACCCTTGTGCTAAAGTCATCACCTATATGACTTGGGGAAGACGTTTCGGTGGACAACATTGCGATCCGAGCGGAACTTATTGTAGCCCTGTGTTTGCCAATTTTAATCACATGCAGGATTCACTAACGAGTGCCTATCTTGAAATCAGCGAACAATTAAATATCCAATGTGCACCCGTAGGCCTTACTTGGCAAAATATTTTGAATGACACAACATTGATTCTACATAGCAATGACAATAGCCATCCAAATATAGATGGTAGTTATGTTGCAGCGTTAACCATTTACAGTTCGATTTGGAAACAGCCCTCAAACGGCATTGCATTCAATGCCGGATTAACCCAGTCTCGTGCACTTTATTATAAACAAATGTCTGATAATACGATATTTAATAGCCAAAATGATTGGAACCTTCTCATCAATAACCCTATCGCAAATTTTAGTGATGCAATATCAGGCTATACGGCCACATTCACTAATTTATCAACTTCTATTAATAATACACTAAATTATTTTTGGGATTTTGGAGATGGAAACACTTCTAGTATTCAAAACCCAAGTCATACGTATACAACTAGTGGAACATACACTATTACTTTAATTACATCAGATTGTATTTTTGCAGATACCAGTGTTTATACCATTCAGATTGGAACCAATAGTATGAAAGAAACCTCCGATAGTGAATTTGATCTTTACCCTAATCCAACAACAAAGCAACTAAATTTAATGGTAGATAGTAATTTGCTAGGTTCAGTTTACACTGTTTATGACAACACAGGGAAATTAGTTTTAACAGGAAAAATAAACACTGAAAATACAAGCGTTGAATTGGGAAATTTATCGGCAGGTCTTTATTTATTCCGAATGGGAGAAAATTTTACACAAACAATTAAGGTAATAAAGGAGTAAGCCGAATCGCTAACAGCGTGCAAGCGCAACCCGAAAAGGTATGTGCCTGCACGCAAAACCGTTATCAGAGAGTCGATTACCGACCGCAAAACGCTAACGTTAAAAGCAAAGTCTATATGGCTGTAGACTCAGAAAACCCTAGAATGTATCAATG
>DDBE01000216.1:1356-11623 GCA_002332715.1 Flavobacteriales bacterium UBA2040 | reverse complement strand
TGTCCACCTTGTGAACCGCCACATGCCATCAATCCTGCTGTTAATACTATTGCCATTGCTGTTAAAATCACTACTCTTTTCATCATTACTCGGTTTAATCGGTTAATCAATCTACAAGGTAAAGTTACTTTATTTAACGCATTATTCATATTTTTATTATCAACAATAGAGTTTACCCAATATTCTCTATTAACATACGTTCATAAGCGGAATGAAGTTTTCTACAGTAACTGTTATATTTTTGTTAATGGTTTTTCGTCCGTTTTATACAGAAGCCCAAAAACCATTCCATATCTCCTTTACGTCAGAAGATTATAAAAGTTTCATAAAAAAACCGAAAGACGAATTCAAGGATAGCATAGAGCTTTTATCTTATTTAAAGGTTTTTAGAGCTAAAGCCTTGTCAGAAGGATATTTAACCGCATCTGTAGATGCAATCGATTTTAAGGAAAAGGATTGTCAAGTTAATTTCCATTTGGGCGAAAAATTCAATTCAATTCAACTTATTTTAACTCCTGAAACAGCAGAATATCTAAAAAAAGAAGGTCAGTTCAAAGAGAAATTCCTAACAAATCAACTATTTCGAGCGAAAGAAATTGGTGTTTATATGACTCAAATTCACCAAAGTATGCTCAATTCTGGTTATCCTTTTTCAAAAGTTTCGCTAACGGATGTTGTTGTTGATGATCAAGAATCTTCGGCGAAATTAACCATAGAAAAAAATCAACGATTAACATGGAAAGAAATTCATGTGAAGGGTGATACCGCTGTTTCTATCAATTATATTTCTAGCTTATTACAAATAAAAGTAGGGGATTGGTACAATGAAAGCGTGTTGGGAACAATTGCCCAGAAAATCGAACAGGTTCCCTTTTTAACGGAGATTAAATCCAGCGAATACCTTTTTACCAACGATGGTGTTGAGCTTTTTCTTTATTTGAAAAGTCGGCCGATGAGTTCTGCCAATGGTTTTGTAGGCCTGCAACCTGACCTTGTACAAGGTGGTTATTTTTTAACAGGTGAACTTGCTTTGAAATTATTGAACACCTTAAAAACAGGCGAGTTAATCGATTTGAAATGGCAGAATGTGCAGACGCAAACACAACAATTAAAGGTCCAAACAAATTTCCCTTTTTTATTTAAATCACCTTTTGGTATAGATGGTAAATTCAATCTATATAAACGCGACAGTACTTTTCTAGACCTGACAGGTAGAGTAGCACTTCAATACTATATGAAAGGGGGAAACTTCATCAGTTTTTATTATGAAAGAACAGCTTCGTCACTATTGAGTGGTTCTACAAATAATACGAGCTTCACCGGTTTGGCGAATGTCAAATCAAACAACTACGGAGCAGGACTTACCAAACAAAAAGTGGATTATTTACCAAATCCTCGAACTGGGTATTCTATTGATGTATCCAGTTCAGTGGGTCAACGCCAAAGTCAAAAAAGCGATACCAGTCTGGTCGAAAAGTCATTGGTGTTCAAGGGCGAAAGTGATATTGAGTATTTTTTACCCGTAGCGAAAAGACACGTATTCCGTTTGGCAAATCATACATCATTTTTGTCCACGATCAATATTTTTCAGAATGAATTGTATCGCTTTGGTGGATTAACAACACAACGAGGCTTCAATGAACAAGAAATTTTTGCATCGACCTACACCACGTTTAGTTTAGAATATCGATTCCTTTTAGATAAAAACTCTAGGGCATTTTTGTTTTATGACCATAGTTTCTACGAAAGAAATAGCGAAGGATATCAAAACGATTACCCTTTCGGTTTTGGAGCAGGATTTTCCTTCGGGACACAAATCGGAACATTTTCCATCCAATATGCCCTCGGAAGTCAACAAAATAATCCGATTCTATTTAAAAACGGAAAAATTCATTTCGGATATATTGCCTATTTTTAGGTGGATAATGTTTGGCTTATAAAGCCAGGAATTACAGTAATTTCCACTAATGTATCTCAAAAGAAAATGCAAAATACACGACCCAATATCATGCGTAAATCACTCATTATTCGTGAAAATTAGTGTAATTCGTGGGAAGAAAAACAACAACAGTAACAAATCATACGTGGCAAGAAAACAAACCATGCAAACATTATTAAGCAGCAAATTTCAGATGAAAACAATCTTTTGGAGTAGTTTTTTTGCGATGCTTTTTTTTCGTGTTGTGGACCGAAGCAAACGGGTTATGGGCATTTGACCAAAGTCAAAGAACAAAAACTAAAGGAAACTAGTAATTTACCCATTGCCTATATTTTCTATCGCGCGTCCGATACTTTGTGCAAGTTGTATTATAAAGTGGATCCAAAATATTTACTTCGGAAAAACGATTCCTTTGGAAATTTATCTACGGATTTTCGAGTACAAGTAGAAATTAAAAACAAATCAAAATTCAATTTTGAAATTGAGAAAGAACATCAACGTCTTGATTCTGTTTCAGTTTTGGACAGCATCACGTTTTCAGCACCTTATTTATTGAATTTGAATTACGAGATTGGTTTGGCTGATTTAAATAAGCACACCATTCAAAGTCAAAAATCTACTTGGTATCGATTTATGACTTTAATTCCCGAAGATATTTTGCTCATTGAAAAGGAGAGTAGATTGCCACTTATCGAAAATTTCATATATCAGGACCAGATTGACTTAATTTCCAGTTTGGAGACCAAAGAATTTGTTGTATCGTCTAGTTCGGAAAATCAATTTCCAAGCACCTCCATGTATGATTTGAAAAGGATTGAAGATTTGGATGACGATTCATTGAATAAACAAATAGCAACTTTAGAAGAAATAGTTCGCCACATCAATTTATGCGACGTAGAAACTCATTTTACGATTTGGTCGAAAGAAAGTAATGGTGAGGCGCTAGTGCCATTCAGTGTGATAAAACTTCAGCATGCCGATCGGCAAACAATCGAACCGTTAATTTATTTGCTCCGTGGAGAACCAATTACCATAAATTCATGGGTCAAGTTTTGGTCTGAAGCATCAGCAAATGATTTGTTGAAAGCCGAAAAACTTATCCAAGAGTTCAATCGTCGTGTGGAATATGCCAATGTTCATTTTAGCACCCATAAATTGGGCTGGAAAACCGATAGAGGGATGTTGTACATTTTATTTGGCCCGCCGGACAGAATAATCAAAGAACTCACAACGGAGGTTTGGTCATATGGTTTTACCAACTCAGTTCAGCGCGAATTTGTTTTTCAACGCGATTGGTTGTTGAATACAATCGATTATATCCTAGACCGAAATTTGGGTTATTACGAAATAGAATTGAGTGCAATTCAGCGATGGAAAAATGGATGGGTTCGCTACGGTTGGGATGGTAATCAATGATTGTTTTTCATCGAATCTTTGATTTCTTTCATGAAATCTGATGCGTAAACAAAGTCGATGATTTCTTGATTATCTGTGTGTATGATAGAGTTTTTATCGCCTTGCCACCAATCTTTACCTTCATGAATAAACATGATATTATCGCCGATTTCAATTACGGAGTTCATATCATGCGAAATAACAACCGTCGTAATATTAGATTCGTAGGTTATTTCACGGATTAAATTGTCAATCACAATAGCAGTCTGCGGATCTAAACCCGAATTCGGTTCATCGCAAAATAAATATTTCGGATTCATCGCAATGGCTCTTGCTATGGCCACACGTTTTTTCATTCCTCCAGACAATTCGGCCGGCAATAAATTATTTTTTCCTTCGAGATTTACGCGTTCTAAACAGAAATTAACTCGATTGAGCATTTCCTTTTTGCTATGTTTAGCAAACATTGTCAAGGGGAACATTATATTTTGTTCCACATTCATTGAATCGAATAGTGCAGAAGCTTGGAAGAGCATACCGATATCCTTTCTCAAATCTTTTCGTTCAACTCGATCCATTTCGGTGAAGTTATTACCATCAAAAAGCACGGCACCATTATCTGGTTCGTGCAGGCCAACTATGCATTTCGTTAATACCGATTTTCCTTGTCCAGATTGACCAATAATCATGTTCACCTTACCCGTTTCAAACGTAGCATTGATATCAAACAAAATTTGACGATCACCAAAAGACTTGTCCAAATTTTTAATTTCTATCATTACAAGAGAAGCATTTGAGTAAGAAAAAAGTTGCAAATCAAAATAACGATACTACTAGTTACAATAGCTTGAGTCGATGATTTCCCCACGTCTAAGGCACCACCTTTGGTGTAATACCCGTAAAACGAAGAAACCGATACGATAGCAAAGGCAAAAACAACACACTTAACCAGGGCGTAAACGATATTCCCTATTTCAAAAAAGGAACGAATACCGAGTACATACGTTTCTGTTGAAGCCAATCCAGACATAATCAAGGACAACCAACCACCGATTAAACTGAGTCCAATCGAAAAAATGATCAATACAGGGAAGAAAACTACGGCTCCCATAATCTTCGGTAAAACGAGAAATGACAAAGAGTTCACACCCATGATTTCTAAGGCGTCGATTTGCTCTGTAACACGCATGGTACCTATTTCAGATGCAATGTTGGAACCAATTTTTCCGGCCAGAATTAATGATATAATTGTTGGAGAAAATTCTAAGATTGTACTCGAACGAGTAATGAATCCAATGGTGTATTCCGGTAAAAAAGGAGAATCCATGTTGGACGCAGTCTGCAAAGCAATTACACCACCCATAAACATGGATAATAATCCAACTATGGGAATAGAATTGATTCCAATATTTTGTATCTCATCAAACATTCGGATGCGAAATATGCGTGCTTTTTCTGGTTTCGAAAAAACAATCCATAGCATTTGAAAATATTTGCCTATGTTGAAAAGATACTTCACTTCGACGGCTAAATTAAGGCTTATTTTTGTTCTGAAAAGAGCTTATTTCCCATTTTTATGAAATAGATATGTGGATAACAGTTAATTTTGACACCAATGTCAAAAACTTCGGCTTTAGAATCGCATCAAAACGTACTTCGGAAATATATCCCTGAGGAGTTTGTGAACTATACTGTCGATTTGATTTTACGGCATCCTTTGGAGTTTAGAATCGTCCGCCCGCGAAAAACGAAACTAGGTGATTTTCGCTATGGACCTGCTCTGAAACGACCAAAGATCACGATCAATGCCGATCTGAATACGTATTCTTTTTTGATTACAACTCTGCACGAATTGGCGCATTACTTTGTCCATTTGGAGAATGGAATGAGGATCAAAGCCCACGGGAAGGAATGGCAAAAAGAATATCAAAAATTGATTTACCCGATTATTGAGATGGGATTTTTACCGAAGGATGTCGAAAGTGCTTTGTTGAATTCTCTCGTTAATGTGAAGGCCTCGTCTTGTTCAGATTTGAACTTGTTTCGTGTACTTAAGAAATATAACGAAGACCATCACGTTAAAACCCATTTGGAAGAGTTGGAAGAAAATGAACATTTTCTATTGAACGGAAAACAATTCGCAAAAGGGAAACTTAGAAGAAAAAGATATCTTTGCACAGAAGTACCAACCAGAAAACAATACCTCGTTTCCGCTTTGGCCGAGGTCGAAAAATTAGACTAGATGAAAGATAATTATTGCGTAATCATGGCTGGAGGAATTGGAAGCCGATTTTGGCCGATGTCAACTCCAGCAAAACCGAAACAATTTCTAGACGTTCTTGGAATGGGTAAATCCTTGTTACAATTGACTTTTGAAAGATTGACGAGTATTGCTCCGGCAGAGAATATTTATATCGTGACGAATTCAGATTACGTAGATTTATGTGCTCAGCAATTGCCTCAAATGAATCGATCGCAAATTTTAGCAGAACCAATGCGCAAAAATACAGCGCCGGCAATTGCGTATGCGGCGGCAAAAATTCATGCCTTGAATCCAAATGCGAAAATGGTGGTAGCTCCATCTGATCATTTGATTTTAAAAGAAAACTTGTTCGCAGATACGATCAACAAAGCAATTGAAAATGCAGAAAATGATAAACTAGTCACTTTGGGAATACAGCCAACTCGGCCTGATACGGGGTATGGTTACATAGAAGTAGATGGTTCGAGTAAGTGGGCTCCTGGAAGTACTTCCAATGTGGAACAATTTCGTGAAAAACCAGATTTAGCTACTGCAGAATCATTTTTAGCGAGTGGGAATTTCTTCTGGAATTCTGGAATTTTTATTTGGAAGACAGAAACCATTCTCAAATCATTGCACGATTTTCAACCAGAACTCTATGACCTTTTCACCAAGGAAATGAGCAAGTACAATACAGATGTTGAACAAGCGATGGTCAATCAGTGTTTTGCTGACTGTGAAGATATTTCAATCGATTTTGCCGTAATGGAGCACGCCAAAAATGTGGATGTGGTTGTCGCTACTTTCGACTGGTCTGATCTTGGGACATGGGGTTCATTGTACACGCACATGGATCAGGATGAGAACGGAAATGCTGTTGTTGGTGATAATGTGACCATGATTGACTCAAAAAATTGCATCGTCAATGTGCCGAATGATAAATTGGTCATGATTCAAGGATTGGAGAATCAATTTATTATAGAAGCAGACGGAAATTTGATGATTCTTTCACAAAAAGATGAACAGGACTTGAAGAAGTTTTTGCCAAAGGTGAAGGAGAAGAGCCCAAAGTTTTTTTATTAGAAAAACCTCCCCCGAAGAATCGAAGAAGGTTTCTGAATAGTGGCGGAAATACTTATTTGTTCTTTCTCAATTGAGCTGACTCATATTGCCGCAACAAATCGAAATATCCTTTTGTTTCAATGGCAACAACACCGCCCATTGTGTCGCCAAACTGAGCTGGAAGTCCGCCTGAATATACCATCATGTTTCCAATTGATGTGCTTGGTAAGTTCAATTGATCGCCCACGATTTTCATTCCGTCTACGTAGTAAATCATGTCGCCTTTTCTTGCTCCTCGGAAAACGAGTGAACCATCGTCTGTTTTTTTAACATCGGTCGTCATGCTTGATACCATTGTGGAAATACTGAATTTATTCGGGCTTCTAGCTATTTCTTCGGCTTCCAATCGAGGTATAGGTAGAAATCCTTTGATGAGTTTTAATCCGTCACCATTGGCAGAAATGATGACTCCTTCCAATTGTTTAATTACATCGTTCGAGTATTTAATCGTTCCAACATCTGCAATTGCTTCAGTCATCACTTTCACTTGACCAGCTCTCATGGTGTCTTGATCTTTCATTATCAAAAGTTCATAGGTTCCAGATGGAATAGCACTTATTTTGAACTTGCCATCCATTCCTGTTCTTGAATTATAGGCTTTTCCATGGTCAAGAATAAAAACTCTTGCGTAATCAAGTGGTTCATTTGTGCCGTCTTGTTCTATTATACCGATCACATCACCAAAAGAAACTTGGCCGAAACTTACTCCTGTAATCAAGAGGGCAATCATTGTCATTAACTTTTTCATCTTTTTGTATTTTAAAGGTTATACCCTTGAGATGAATGAAGTCTTAAATTTCCATAAAAGTTTTTAAAATTATTTCAAGTAGCGCGAAATATTCGCAATAATAAATTGCTTATCGGCAGTAGGTGTGTTTTTAGAAATAGCCAGTATTACCTTGTCTTCGTCCATCCCAAAATAGAAATAGGAATATAATGTATCAGACAAAATATTCGTTTTTTCATAGTGTAGTATATTTTATCCCATTATCATACCAGCAATCGTTGCGGACATCAAAGAAGCTAAACTTCCCCCGATTACAGCTTTTAATCCAAATTCTGAAAGTGTTTTACGTTGATTTGGCGCCAAGGATCCAATACCACCAATTTGAATTCCAATGGAAGCAAAGTTGGCGAATCCACATAGCATGTAAGTGGCCATGATGACGGATTTGTTATAGGTTAGGTGCATTGCATTGCCTGCATCTTTCAAATCCGCTAGTTGGATGTAGCCAACAAATTCTGAAGCCGCTAGTTTTACACCTAGTAGTTGTCCCATCAACATTATATCCTCTGAGGCAACACCAATCAGCCACATCAAAGGGGCGAAGATGATACCTAAAATAGTTTCTAATGAAAAGGCGGAATAGGGTGTGTTTTCGGCAATAACTCCATTTAGACCGGACCAGCCACCTACCCAGCCAAGAGAATAATTGATCATAGCAATAAATGCGATGAAGACTAAAAGCATAGCACCAACATTTGCTGCAAGTTTCAATCCTTCTGTTGTTCCTGTTGAGATAGCGTCCAAAATATTTGAACCAATTTTTTCTTTTGAAACTTCTACTTCCGTATTGATAGCTTCGGTTTGAGGATAGAGTATTTTAGCAATTACAATCGCCCCTGGAGCGGCCATAACAGAGGCGGCCAATAAATGTTTCGCAAATTCAAGTCGCAAAGCGTAATCATCTCCACCAAGAAAACCAATGTAAGCTGCCAAAACTCCTCCTGCAACTGTTGCCATTCCGCCTATCATGACCAGCAAGATTTCACTCTTGTTCATTTTTTCGAGGTAGGCTTTTATCATTAAAGGCGCCTCGGTTTGGCCTAAGAAAATATTTCCAGCTACAGATAAACTTTCAGCTCCTGAAATTGCCAGTAACTTCGTAAGTGCAATTGCTAAAAATTTGAC
The DNA here is from genome assembly GCA_002332715.1 of Flavobacteriales bacterium UBA2040. Classification (GTDB taxonomy): domain Bacteria; phylum Bacteroidota; class Bacteroidia; order Flavobacteriales_D; family Crocinitomicaceae; genus UBA2040. Next base: position 3,013 of record DDBE01000216.1, on the reverse strand, counting down.
GATTTTTTGAATGATTCCTAGGTAGAAGAGGACAGATGTAAGTGCGGAAAAGAAGATGATTGTGGGTAATACTTGGAACAGGAATATGAACCCGTAACTGTCGATGCTCATCATACCGCCAAGGAGAAATTCGCTTCCCGAACGTGTGAAATCCAATACCAACACAAATAGTCCACCAACATATTCAAAACCAGATTGGATAAATCCAACTTTTAGAACACCTATTGCTAAAATCAATTGTGCAGCAACTCCTAAACCAACGGTTTTCCAATTTATCGCTTTTCGGTTTTTACTAAACAGTATGGCGATTGCGAGTAAAACCAGCATTCCAAGCACTCCTCTTGATAGTCCGCTAAAACTAATTCCTTCGCTTGGTTTGACTTGATCTGTGACGATTGGAGCTTTGGAGGTATCTTTTTTCAAAGATATTTTTTTACCGTTTTTTTCTAAGGTTAATGTCGTTTCGGAATATTTTAAAATTTTATACCGATGTGTAGATAGATTTCCAGACTTTCCAAAAAGAAATATACTAGAGTCTTCGACTAAATAATCTCCTTTTCTTGAGAATTTCGGAACAGAGATTTTAATATTATAATTTCCATCATTTAATTCAATGAAATCACCATTTCCGTTGTTTAAATTCCACTTTCCTTGAATTTCTTGCGAAAACGATGGAATAGTAATAGCAAGAAGAATTAAAAGCAATGAAAGTTTTTTGAACATAGAGTTTATTTCAAGTTGAAGCTAAATTTAAGATTCTTTTTTAGAAATGGTTGAATTCTCAACAAAAGACAATTAAGAAGTTCTCTTATTGATTTCGTCCCGAAGTTTCGAAGCCAATTCGTAATCTTCGCTGTCTATAGCGGCTTGTAGTTCATCCTCTATATCTTGGATGCTTTTTTTCTCAACAGTTTCCGTTGATTCTACTTCATCATCAAAATCAAGAATGTCTATAGGTTCTTCAGTCTCATCCGTTTCGTCTAATAAAATACCAGCGCTTGAAATAATATTTTCAAATGTATAAATCGGGCAATTGAATCGTACGCCAATCGCTACGGCATCTGAAGTTCGAGCATCTATTTCAGTAGAAAAGCCATCTTTTTCACACACAATTTTAGCGTAGAATATTCCTTCAACCAATTTATAAATTATTATTTCTTTGATGATTATCGTAAAAGAAGTGGCAAAACTTTTAAATAAGTCATGTGTCAATGGGCGTGTAGGAACCATTTTTTCCAATTCAATTGCAATCGCTTGGGCTTCAAAACCTCCGATGATAATGGGTAAACGTCGCTTTCCGCCAACTTCAGCCAATACTAATGCGTAGGCACCAGATTGAGTCTGACTATACGATAAACCAACAATTTCAAGTTTTACTTTCTCCATCTGTTATGAACAAGACTTCAGCCTATTTAAAATGAATAGGGAAGCAACGTGTCGCCTCCCTATACTTATATTATTTCAAAAGTACAATTTCTAGGCGAATTAATTATTGAGCCGCTTTGAATTTTTTAAGAGATTCGTTTAATCGAGGTAAAACTTCGAATGCATCGCCTAAAACTCCATAATCCGCTGCTTTGAAAAAAGGTGCTTCTGGATCTGTGTTGATGACAACAATAACTTTCGATCCGTTTACTCCAGCCAAATGTTGAATTGC
>DDBE01000216.1:0-1052 GCA_002332715.1 Flavobacteriales bacterium UBA2040 | reverse complement strand
CCAGAAATACCTGCGGCAATGTATAAATTCGGACGAATTGCGAATCCTGTTTGACCAACATGCTCATGGTGAGGTCTCCAGCCAATATCTGCTACAGGACGAGAACATGCTGTTGCCGCACCTAAAGTTTTGGCTAAATCTTCAACCATTCCCCAGTTTTCAGAACCTTTCAATCCTCGACCAGCACTAACAACTAATTCAGCTTCTGTCAATGGAATTTCACCCTCAGGAATTTTTGTTTCTTTCACAACGACGCCAAATGCACCTGAATTTCCATTGAAACTTTCTACACTGCAATCCGAACCAGTTGCTTCGGGTTTTAGTGTGTTAGGTAACAATGAAATGATTTTAATATCTGTATTCACTTTTACTGTTCCATAAGCTTTACCAGAGAAAACATTGACTTTGCATGTAAAATCTCCACCAGTTTCAGGCAAAGCAATTGCTCCTGAGATCAATCCTGCTTTTAACTTAACAGATAAACGAGGAGCAACAGATTTTGCAATTAAATCATGAGAAAAAACAATGATTTTTGCTCCCACAGAACCAGCTGCTGTAGCAACTAATCGTGTCAATTGTTGCGCATCATCTGCTTTTGCACTTCTGTCAACAAAAACTTTTGTTGCACCGTATTGTCCCAAAGTTGCTAAATCGCTGTCTGATGCATTTCCCGCTGTTACTACCGCTACATCTCCTAGTTTTTTACCATATGTTACCACTTCCATAGCGCCTTTGCCAATTCCGTGATCTGAATTTATATATACTAATATCATTTTTATATTTTTTTTGTCAATTCTACATAATCGTTTGCCTTAGACAGGCTCAATCGGCGCTAGGTAAAAGAGGGTTTAGCTTTTCGGAGCCCGAATCCATTATTAAATAACTTTCGCTTCGTTGTGCAATAATTCTACTAACTCATCCATGTTGTCTGGATCAATCATTTTCACAGTAGACTTTGCACTTGGTGTTTCGTAAGAAACATATTCCGTCAAAGCGTCAACAGCCGAAGGAGCGATTACGTTCAATGGCTTTGTTCTTGCTGCCATAATTCC
>DDBE01000012.1:6546-15679 GCA_002332715.1 Flavobacteriales bacterium UBA2040 | reverse complement strand
AACGCAGTTTAGCCAAACCGTTATCTGCAATAAAGAACAGAAAACTAATAGTTGTTCGCTACGATACAGATGATATTGAGCTCTATCTAAAAGAAAAACTTAATGTTGCTGACAACGGCTAAAAAGCATATGGGTATATACTTCGTTTCATCAATTTTGAATTCGAAAACTATTCTTAACTTTAAAAGAATTTCTTGGTAAAGAGTCCAAACGATTTCCTAGCTTTGACAGTTAGCTTCAATTGAATAAAATAGCACTTTAAAAAAGACAAGTTGTATAAGTATTAAAAACGAAACAAAAGAAGAATGGAGAACTTAATAAATTTATCACAAATTATTGTTGCAATATCTGTTGTATATGTTTGGACTTTTAGATTTCATAATGTCTTAAAAGAGTTCGAACAATTCGGTTTGAGCGATTTGACGCGAAATATTGTAGGAGCAACAAAAATATCTTTAGCTACATTACTTATTGTGGGTATTTGGTATTTCTCATTAGTTCTTATTCCTTCTATTCTTATGGGTCTATTAATGATAGGTGCTCAATATTTTCATTTCAAAATAAGTAATCCATTTATTAAACATTTACCATCTCTGATTCTATTGGCTCTTTGTGCTTTTATAGCATATTCATCCATTTAATAAATAAGTATGTCTGTAATTACAATAGCTACTTTAATATCAAGTTTTTCCTTTTTTGCTTACGCTTTTTCATATTTTAAGACACCACATATGAAAAACGAGTTTAAGCGGTTTGGTTTAGAAAAAATAGGATTAACAATCGTTTTGTTAGAAATTACGGGAGCTCTAGGTTTATTAGTTGGACTTAAATTTTATTTTTTTCTTATGATTTCATCTCTAGGTCTTGCATTACTAATGTTAGCTGGCCTCATTGTAAGAGTAAAGTTAAAAGATAGCATTTGGATTTCTTTACCAGCTTTTTTTTTAATAATGTTAAATACATACATTTTTTGGTTGTCCATGAATTTAATTAAATAAAAAATAGCAGAAATATTAATTTTATACCCAGTTGAAAATTGTCTAAACCAACAACTGTATTGCTTTATTTTAATAAAAATTCAATCAAATTAGAACCAATAAAGTCGGCTGCACCTCTAACCAGAATTCTTTGATTTTTACTTTTTTGTTAATCCATTATCTATCACTGTTCAGCTTAAAAGCAACCAAAAGTTTCAGATGTTTTCTTCTTTTCACCTAAGGATAACTAAAAGTACAATCTAATAATGACCGCTTAAATTGTCTATCTTCGTTCAATGGAATTCTTAGACCCCAAATTAGACGAATATGCAGGAACTCACACTTCCGTAGAAAGCGAATTACTCAATAAAATCAACCGTGAAACACATCTTGAGGTGCTACAACCACGCATGTTGTCCGGGCATTTGCAAGGTCGTTTTTTAAGCATGATTGCAAAACTGTCGCGTCCTACTCGAATTTTAGAAGTGGGGACCTATACGGGTTATTCGGCTTTGTGCATGGCCGAAGGTCTTTCTGAAAACGGTAAGCTAATAACAATTGACATCAACGAGGAATTGGCGCCAAAGATTCAAGGGTATTTTGATGAAAGTCCATGGAAAAAACAAATTGACCTAAAAATCGGAGACGCAACCCAAATAATCCCTGGTCTAAATGAAAAATTTGATTTGGTCTTTATCGATGCGGACAAAGAAAACTATGCGGTTTATTTCGATTTGGTGATTGATAAAATGAATCCAGGCGGATTGATAATGGCGGACAATGTGCTGTGGTCAGGAAAAGTGATTCAAGAGGTGAAACTATATGATACGTCGACGAAAGCTTTGATTGCTTACAATGAGAAAATCAATGCTGATATTAGAGTAGAGAACATTCTATTGCCGATACGGGATGGGATTATGATGGCGAGGGTGAAGTAGAATACTAGAAATTAAAATCTAAAATACGCATGTGGTAATGTTAATTGCCACCGGCATTGCCGTGATTTTAATTTAGAGTATACCTAAAATAAGGAGCAACCCCATCAAGATTAAGAGCACTCCAACCACTTTTTGGACATTCTTAAAGGTTACTTTTCTTACCAATTGTTTTCCGATAATTGTTCCCAGAAATGCACATACTATGGCAAAAATAATTATGTTTCGAAGGTCGATTTCGACGCCTTTAAGATCTGTTTGGAATAATTCACCCAAAAAGACGATTCCTGCGCTGTAAACGATTAGTCTGCCAATATCCACAACCAAAGATAAGGAGTTGGAAGTGGCAATAAATTGATCTTTGGTCATTTCTGATTTGCTTAAAAATACCGCTCGAAACGCACCTTGATGACCAGAAAGTCCACCGAAAAACCCAGATAATATGCCGCCAAAAGGCAAGTGTTTCTTATGAAAAGTGAGGTTGGAAAATCTCGGCGAGAGATCAAACCAAGCAAAAAAGATCATTAAAAGACCAATGATAATTTTCAACCAAGATGTTTCCAAAGACTGATCTAAAAAAGTGTATGCGAAAGTACGATTCATTGTAGAAATAAATGTAAGTAAATAACCACCAACTATTGCTGAAAGTAATGCCGGTAAGCCAAACCGAAGTAGAACTGGAAAATGAATGGACTTGTAAACCAAAGCGAACTTAAAAACATTGTTTGCCAAATGGATAATGGCTGTTGCGACAACCGCAAGGTCCAAAGGCATGAACAAACTGAATACGGGAAGCATGATTGTTCCCAATCCAAAACCCGAAAAGAAGGTCAAGCCGGAAGCAAATAAAACGGATAGTGAAACAATAAGGTAATGCCAAATTTCCATTCCCTAAAAATCGCATAAAAAATTGAATTGGAAATTTTAACTTCGCAAAGAATTTAATTTGTGCAAAGAATGATCGATTTCCGAAGTGATACCCTAACAAAGCCTTCAATGGCGATGCGGGAAGCAATGATGTCTGCCGAAGTGGGTGACGACGTGTTTAATGAAGACCCGAGCATTCACTCCTTACAAAACTTTGCTGCCGATATGTTTGGAATGGAAGATGCCCTGTTTTGCACTTCCGGAACACAAACCAATCAAATTGCGATAAATGTGCATACGCAACCAGGTGGCGAAGTGGTTTGCCATTGGGAAAGTCATATTTATAAGTACGAAGGCGGCGGCATTGCGAAGAATTCTGGGGTTTCAGCTCGGCTTTTAGACGGTGACCGTGGTAGAATTACGCGCGAATCCATTGCAAATTGGATGAATCCGGATGATGTGCACTATCCAATAACACAATTGGTCAGTCTAGAAGATACGGCCAACAGAGGCGGAGGCGCAATATATGATTTGAACGAAATAAAGAAAATCAAATCTTGGTGTGTTGAAAATGCTCTGCCTTTGCATTTGGATGGCGCTCGATTGATGAATGCAATGGTAGCCACCGGAAATGATATTAAAGAATACGCATCACAATTTGATAGTATTTCTCTCTGTCTGTCGAAAGGTCTTGGAGCACCCGTTGGTTCCCTTTTACTCGGCAAAAAAGATTTCATCAAACAAGCGCGAAGAGTGCGAAAAGTATTTGGTGGTGGTATGCGTCAGGCTGGTTTTATTGCCGCTGCAGGAGAATATGCATTAAAAAGCAACGTTGAACGATTGGTTACTGATCATGAAAACGCAAAAGCTTTGGAAGCTGAATTTGTTAAGAAAGATTGGGTGAAAGATGTGGTGTCTGTAATGACCAATATCGTAGTGGTGAACTTAAAACAAAATGATCAACGCGATTTAATAATCAACAAATTCAAAGAAAAAGGAATACTTTGCATGGCTTTTGGTGTTGGAATGTTACGATTTGTAACCCATTTGGATGTTTCGTCAGATGAAATCGCACGAACAATAGAAGCAATTAAAACTATATAGTTTGAAGAAAATTGGAATATTTTTAATTATTGGCAGTTTTTTGTTCTCATGTGGAGATAAGAAAAAAGAGACGGTGACGGACATTAACGACGTTTTACCGAGTTCGGAACGCTATGCAGAAGGGAAAGAAAGTGAGGAAGAGCCTATCGTTGTTTCATATTTCGATTCTTTGTCCAGCTTTTCTCAACGCGTTGCTATCGATCTGGATATTACCGAAGGGGTAAGGTTGATTGATTCATTGTGGTTACCGCAGCGTTTTGACAATTCTGGGGTAGAAAAATGGCTTGGACAGGGCAAAGAGTCTGAAATGGTATTCGCCAGATTTTCGTTTAGAGATTCTTTGAATATGAAAAATTGCCTTTTCAATTGGTTCGATTGTTTTGGTGCCAACTGTTCCTCGCTTAAATTGTTTTCCGATCAGAAAATTAATAATGATCCGTTTCTTATTTACGCCATTGACAGGGAGTTCGTCTATATTTCATCGTCCAACTTGAATGAAAAAAGAATGTTGACTCAAATGGAAATTTGGTTCAGAAATAAAACGCCTTTGTTCGTGCTCAGTCAGTCGAATGGCGATAAAGTCAAATGGTGGAAATTAGAGAAAAGAAAGTGGTTAGAAATTAAACAAGAGGAAATATGAAATTCGTGAATCGTGGCTACATGTTGGTGAAACCAACGAAATTGTTTATAGACTGGGCAAAGGAAAAGGATGAAACCTCTTTTTTATCCTTGGAATTTTCTGAAGGTAACATCTATTTAATCGAAGAAGATTTCATGGATGAAGAACCCCTTTTAAAAGCCAATTTCAAAGTAATCTTTCACAACGAATTTGAATCTGTTGAAGAAAATGAAGCAGAATGGCCGTGTGAATGTAAAATTGAAAATTTTGAAATGTATTTCACCGTGGAATTCGGTTCATCTATATTTGACCTACACAAGTCGGACTTAAAAGCGGATTAAGTATGTTTTGCCAGTAGTGCCGAAGCTTCCGCTGGTGTTAGAACAGAAAGGTTGGAATTGAAAAACTGATGATCCAAACTAACTTCCTTGGCAATCCAATCTGGTAATTCAAATATTTCGTCTTCCGATTCTAGCTCGATTTCGGCCAGAATTAATCCTTCCAATTTTTGTGTGAAAAAGTCCAATTCCCACATTCTGTTGTCACTGGGAATAAAGTACCGTACTTTAGTAATCACTTTATCACCGCAAAGTTTTAGCAATTCTAAAGCATTGTCCATCGGGATTTCATATTCAAACTCTTTTCTCGTCAAGTTTTCTGATTTCCCCTTAATAGTCAAATGAGCTAGTTCTCCAGCGGTTCGAACTCGAATGGTAGTTTCAGGATCACTTTGCAAATATCCTTGCAGTAAGCTTTTGCTTTTGAATTTGTTTAAATCGGGAAGTTGGGAAGTGTGAACAAGATATTTCCGTTCAATTTCTATCATCTTTGCGCTGGAATGAATGCGAACTTTCCTTTTTTCTTTAAAGATTTAAGGTAAAGTACAGTTGGTATGTCCCCTTCAGAAGTTTTCAGTAGAATTTTGCATTCTGCAATTCCTGCTTGTAGTTCATTCAATTCGCTTAGGCGAATGTCAAATATCTTATCGAATGGAACTCTACTGTATTCGTTAGTTGTAAGAACCATACCCTTAAAAAACTCAGTAAGAAACACGTTCTTATTCCTTTTGTAAATTTCATCTAAATTCTTGGATACGTAGTTTTTATCGATACGCTTAATTATTTTATTTTTCTTTTTTACACATACACCCCCTGTAAATTTACTAACGAATTGTTGGCGTTTTAATGATTCCTTACTTTGTCCATAAGAAAGGTTTGAAGATCCGATAAAAAGAAAAGATAGGACAAATAGGACTAACGCGTTTTTCATAATATATGTTCTTGAAAGGTTCAAAAGTAAGTTTTTTCTCGCAAGAACAGTAAGTTTTTTAACTTCGCAGGGTATGAATGTTTTTCTGACAATGGATTATGAGGTCTTCTTCGGTGAGAAGTCTGGGAGCGTTGAGAAATGCATGACTGAACCGACGGCACAACTCTTGAAAGTCGCCAATGCGAATAACTTTCATTTTACTTTCTTTTGGGATATTGGACATTTACTTGCTCTTGAAGCAAAAGTTTCTGAATTCCCAGAGCTTTCCGCAGATATTGAAGCCATAATTGGTCAAGTGAAAGAAATGATCGCGGATGGTCATGCCGTTGAGTTACACATTCATCCGCATTGGGAAAAGGCAGAATACGGGAAGACTGGATGGCAAATGAATCTCGACCAGCATTATAAGTTAAGTGATTTTCCAAAAGAAGAACGACGGACAATATTCGCTAAATACAAAAATAGACTCGAAGAAATTACAGGCATTCAAACGCAAGTTTTTCGTGCAGGAGGTTGGTGTATTCAATCTTTCGCCGATTTCAAAACACTCTTCGAAGAATTTGATATGAAAATCGATTCTTCTGTCATGCCTCGTGTAAAGTGGATTTCGCAGCAATACAACATTGATTTTCTTTCTGTTAAAACTAGCGAACCTTATTCTTTCTCCGATGATGTTTGTAAATCGGAGGAATCTGGGAAATACACTGAATACCCAATTGCAAGTCGGAAATATTCGGCTTTATTCTTTTGGAAATTGTACGTTCTAGGACGGTTATTTCCCGAAGAGCATAAAATGTGGGGCGATGGTAATTTTATTGCTCAACCAGGCGGAAAAAAAGAAATGTTGACCAAAGGAAAGATGCATCACGTGAGCACGGATGGCTATTTTGCTAGTCAATTGCAAGCATCTTTCAACGCATACAACAAGAAAAAAGGCGAAAACATGGTTATAATCGGTCATCCAAAAAGCTTAACGAAATTTTCGCTCAAAGAATTAGATCGATTTACTGCAAGAAATGAGGAAAACATACGTTTCATGACTTTGAAAGATTGTTTATGAAACTTGTCGAAAGAGAAAATATAGACGAAAGCAAATGGCGTTTGTGGTTTGAAAAGTCACGCCAATCGCAACCTTTTCTATCCTTGGACTACTTGGATGCCGTTTCAAAAAACCTCGTTTTTCTCCTAAATGATGATGAATCGGGTGGTATGCCATTACCGTACTTTGAAAAATTTGGAGTTCAAGCGCTGTATACGCCTGTTTTTTGCCGGTGGATAGATTGGTTAGGTGAGAACCCAATTAAAAAGGAAGTGTTGACTGAATTTTTGGCCACACAGTTTAAAGTTGTTGATATCTATTTTCGGCAAGAACTTTTATCTGGAGATTCTACGGATTTGATTTATCAAAAAGTAACACCTGAAAGGTTTAAATTGAATCAGCAAGCCAAAAGAAAAATCAAATCTTTCGAGAAAACTAGGTTAAATATCACAAGTGAAATAAATATCGAAGCTGGAGTAGAATTTCTTCGAAAGGAACTTTCAAACCGAATTGAAACACTACACGATGCCGACTTTGATTTACTCGGGCAGGTCATATCTAAGTCTCACAAAAACAATTTATTACATCAGTTTAGTTTTTTCGACGAAGACGAATTAGCGGGAACGATATTTTTAATCGAAACCGAGCAAAGCATGCTGTATCTCAAAGGAACCTGCACAGCGAAATGGAAAAATACTGGCGGAATGTACGCTTTAATTCATCAAGGCATTCAGCTTGCTTTCGAATCAAATCGTACCTTTGATTTTGGCGGTTCGCGCGTGGATGGTGTCCGAAAGTTCAACCGCTGTTTTGGCGGTGAGGATCAACATTATTACGGTTATTCGTGGAACGATGGACCAATTTGGTACAAAGCACTAAAAGAATTGAAAAATAAATGGAAAAAAAAGTAATACTTCTGACCGGCGCATCTGGTGGATTGGGTCGCCAATTGGCTCGATTGCTTAAAGATGATTTTCGAATGGCCTTACATTTCCATAGGGGAGAAAAAGAATTAGAAGAAAACGCAGATTGCTATTATTTTCAAGCGGATTTGCGACAAGAAACCGAAATTCAAGAGATGATCAAAAAGGTCATTCTTCATTTTGGTCAAATTGATATACTAATAAATAATGCGGGTGTTTCGCACAGCGCTATGACCTGGAAAACGGAATCGGAAGCCTGGAAGAACACTTTGGCAATCAATCTAGATGCACCATTCTATTTAGCAAAAGCAGTAATTCCGCATCTTCGTGAACGAAAAGGGGGAAGTATTATCAACATCAGTTCTGTTGTTGCCCAAACGGGGTACATCGGAACATCTGCGTATGCTGCGTCAAAAGCGGGTTTAATCGGTTTGACGAAGTCTTTGTCCAAAGAATTAGCCCATTTTCAAATCAATGCAAATGTCTTAGCGCTAGGTTATTTCAATACAGGAATGATAGATGAAGTACCTGAAAACCAGTTGGATGACATTGTAAATCAAATTCCGATGAATCGCCTGGGTGAGCCAAATTTAATCGCCAGCACCATCAAATGGTTGAGCTCAGATGAGGGAGCATATGTCACAGGACAAACCATTAACCTGAACGGAGGTCTTTATTCATAGATTCTTTTTAAATTTGACCATGTTCCAGCTTTTACCGCAAAGCAACACACCACGTTGGGTAATTATTCTTATCGATTTAGTCATTTCGTCTATGGCTTTGGGATTTGCCTATGTTATCCGCTTTGATTTGAAGGCCGACGAAGAAATGATTCATCAGGAATGGATGATTTTATCTCGATCTATCGTTATTTTCTTTCTTGTAAAAGCTATTGTTTTTTACCTCTTTTCCATTCATAAAGGATTGGTTCGGCATACGTCCACTGCGGACATGAAACGGATCTTCTTTGCCGTTGCCACGTGTTCACTTCTGTTTTTAGGACTCGGATTTGTTCGGGTCTTTTGGTTCGATGGATATTTTCTCTTTCCAACTTCGGTTTTATTAATTGAGTTTCTCAGTTCTTTTGTTTTAATGATTGGACTTCGGTTTACTGTCAAATTATTGTACCTTGAATCTATTAAAAACAAGGACGAAGACGAACGGATTCTAATTTACGGAGCAGGAATCTCCGGACTTATTACCAAACGAACGATTGAAAAAGACGCACGTATTTCCTATAAAATCATCGGTTTTATTGACGACAACAAAAAGCTAGATGGTACGCGATTAGAAGGATTGAAGATTTATCACAGCAATAAATTAGACAATTTAATCAAGGAAGAAGGGGTGACGCAAGTCATCGTTGCTATTCAAAATCCATCTGAAAAGAACAAACAGAA